>NZ_DBNGPQ010000057.1:0-167436 GCF_057122925.1 Umezawaea sp.
TCTCCCTGGGCGAGACGCAGGTGCGGCCCACGGCCATGCTCTGGCGCAACATGGCCGCGATGGCCACGGAGGAGATGCTCCGGGCCAACCCGATCGACGGCGTCGTCCTGCTGGGCGGCTGCGACAAGACCATCCCGTCGCTGCTCATGGCGGCGGCGTCGGTGGGGCTGCCCGCCGTGGTCGTGCCCGGCGGCCCGATGCTCACCGGCACGTTCCGCGGCGTGCCGCTGGGCTGCGGCACGGACGTGTGGCGGCTGTCGGAGGAGGTCCGCGCAGGCACGCTGTCGCAGGACCAGTTCACCCGGTCCGAGTCCTCGATGGTCCGCAGCCGCGGCCACTGCAACACCATGGGCACCGCGTCCACGATGGGGCTCGTGGCCGAGGCGCTGGGCATGGTCCTGCCCGGCCTCGCGGGCACCCCGGCCGCGGACAGCAGGCTGCTGGAGAGCGCCCACGAGACCGGTCGCCTCGCCGTGGAGATGGTGGCCGAGCAGCGCACGCCCGCCGCGGTCCTGACCCGCGGCTCGTTCCTCAACGCCATCGTCGCCCTGGCCGCGATCGGCGGGTCCACCAACGCCGTCGTCCACCTGCTGGCCATCGCGGGCAGGCTGGGCGTCGAGCTGACCCAGGACGACTTCGACCGCACCGGCTCGGACGTGCCGCTGCTGGTCGACCTGCAACCGGCGGGCCGGTTCCTGATGGAGGACCTGTTCCGCGCCGGTGGCCTGCACGCCGTGCTGCGGGAGGTGCGGGACCTGCTGGACCCGACGGCGATCACCGTCACCGGCGAACCCCTGGTCGACTACCTGGAGACCGCCGAGGTCTGGGACCGCGAGGTCATCCGCCCCCGCACCGACCCGCTGCTGCCGCACGCGGGCATCGCCGTGCTGTACGGCAACCTCGCGCCCGACGGCGCCGTGGTGAAACCCGCCGCGGCCTCGGAGCACCTGCTCCGGCACCGGGGCCGCGCGGTCGTGTTCGACTCGGTCGAGGACATGCACGCCCGCATCGACGACCCGGACCTCGACGTGGACGCCGACTCGGTGCTCGTCCTGCGCGGCTGCGGCCCGAAGGGCTACCCCGGCATGCCCGAGGTCGCGAACATGCCGCTACCGCGCAAGCTGCTCCAGCAGGGCGTGCGCGACATGGTCCGCGTCTGCGACGGCCGCATGAGCGGCACCGCCTACGGCACCGTCGTCCTGCACGTCTCCCCCGAGGCGGCGGCGGGCGGCCCGCTGGCCCTGGTCCGCACCGGCGACTTCATCGTCCTGGACATCGAGGCCCGCCGGCTCGACCTCGACGTGCCCGGCGATGAACTGGCCCTGCGCACCCCGGACCCGGCCACCGTCGCGGCCTACGCCAACCCGAAGCGCGGCTGGGAACGCCTCTACGTGCAGACGGTGCAGCAGGCCAACACGGGCGCGGACCTCGACTTCCTCACCGGGGCGAGCGGGTCGGACGTCTCCCGCGAGTCCCACTGACCGCTCAGCCCGCCACGGGCCGGTGCAGCGCCGCCGCCTTCTCCGGCCCGTACTTGGACACGAGGACGGTGTCGATCAACGCGTCCACGGTCGTGCCCTGCTTCTCGGCCGCCGCGGTGAACCCCTCGTCGGCCAACGTCATCAACGGGGCGATGTCGACCTTCCACACGCCCTGCTCGCGGACGAAGTCGACGGTGTACGGCGCTTCCCGGCCGCCGATCACCGCCTGCGCGCTGGCCTTGTCCCCGGTCACGTTCACCTTGCCGAGCGCGAGGTCGGAGATCCCGTCCTCGCCCACGAGCCCCTTGTCGAACGAGGTCCGCAGCAGGTCGGCGGGCGAGCCGTCGCGCAGCAGGGCGGGTTCCACCTCGGCGCGCAGCACGTACACCGTGAGCCGCTGCGTGGAGGTGATGCCGGTGAGCTGGTCGTCGGTGGCCGTCAGCGCCAGCTTGCGCGCGTCGTCGTAGTAGGTCGCCACCGTGTCGGCCAGCACGCCCTGCGCGGTCGCGCCGTCCTTCGCCAGCGCGGCCTTCGTGTAGGTCTCGAACGCCCGGTGCACCGCCCCGGTGTCGTCCTGCGCGGCGGACGTGGGCGCGCCGCCGGTGTCCGACGAGCCGCAGCCCGCGAGGAGCAGGGGGACGCACAGGACGAACCGGATCAGCCAGGTCATGGCGCGCAGCGTAGTGCGGTCAGGCCGCGGGTCCGAAGCGCTTGCGGTACTCCGAGGGGGTGAGGCCGGTGTGCCTGCGCAGCTGCGCGCGCAGGTTGGCCGCCGTGCCGAGTCCGCTGGCGGCGGCGACGCGGTCCAGCCGCACCTCGCCGCGTTCGATCAGCCGGCAGGCCAGGGTGATCCGTTCGGTGGTGAGCCAGGTCAGCGGTGTGGTGCCGAGTTCGGCCTGGAACCTGCGGTGCAGCGTGGCCTGGCTGGTGGCGGCTCGTGCGGCGAGGTCGGCGACGGACAGGGGGCGGTCCAGGCGCGTCCGCGCCCAGTCGAGCACGGTGCCCAGCGACGAGTCCGGCACCGCGGGCAGGGGCCGTTCGACGAACTGCCGCTGGCCGCCGTCGCGGTGGCCGCCGAACACCAGCCTCCTGCTCACGGCGGTGGCCACCTCGGCGCCGTGGTCCCGCTGGACCAGGTGCAGCCCCAGGTCCAGCGCCGCCGCGCTCCCGGCAGCGGTCAGCACGGACCCGTCGTCCACGAACAGCACGTCCGGTTCCAGCGCGACCAGCGGGAACCTCCGCGCGAACTCCGCCGCCCACCGCCAGTGCGTGGTGGCCCGCCGCCCGTCCAGCACCCCGGCCTCGGCGAGCGTGAACGCGCCCGTGCAGAAGCTCACCAGCCGCGCCCCGCGCCGCTCGGCCCGCCGGATCGCGTCGAGCACCGCGGGACCGGCGGGCACCTCGGGGTCGGGCCGGTTGGGCACGATCACCGTGTCGGCGGTGTCCACGGCCTCCAGCCCGGCCACGCCCGACAGCGTGAACATCCCCAGGTGCATCGTCACGGCGGGCACGGCGGCGCAGAGCGCGAACGAGTACCAGGGGATGCCCAGCTCCGGCCGCCGCAGCCCGAACAGCTCGGTGGCCACCCCCAGTTCGAACGGGTTGGACCCGTCGTCGACGACCACGACCACCCGGTGCGAGGATTCTTGCGGCATGTGCGATTCCTAGCACTCACGGTCGGGAACCACCAGCCGCCACGATGGCCGCATGAGCACCCAGCCGATCGACATCCGCACCGCACTGGACGGCTTCGACGCCCTCTGGAGCCCGAGGATCCTCACCACCGTCAACGACTACGACGTGCGGATCGCCAAGGTGAAGGGCGACCACGTGTGGCACGTCCACGAGTCCACCGACGAGTTCTTCCTCGTCCTGGAGGGCGAACTCGACCTCGCCCTGCGCGAGCCGGAGGGGGAACGGGTCGTCACCCTGCGCCCGAACTCCGTGTTCGTCGTCCCGAAGGGCACCTTCCACAAGCCCTCGTCGCGGGAGGGAGCGCACATCGTGGTCGTGGAGCCGTCCGGAACGCTCACGGTGGGGGACCGGCACGAGGAGGTGCCGTCCTACGTGGACGTCACCACCGGCCACCGCCTCCAGGACGGCCTGCCCGACTAGGACAGCCTGCCCAGCGCCGCGCGGCTCTCGTCGTCCGCCGGCCGGAAGACCACCAGCCGCTGGTCGGGGTCCTGCATCGGCGTGAGCACCTCGAAGTGCACGGTGACGTCGCCGACGCGGGGGTGCCGCAGCACCTTCCGGCCGCGGGCGTTGACCTCGACGTCCCGCTCGGTCCACCACCGCGCGAACTCCTCGTCGTGGGCGGTGAAGTCGGCGATGAGGGCGGCCAGCACCCGGTCCTCCGGGTGCGCGGCCCACGCGGCGCGCAGGTGGGCGACCCCCTCCCGCACGACGCGGGTCCGGTCGACGTAGGACCCGCGCACCTCCGGGTGCGCCAGGCACACCCACATCGCGTTGCGCCGCGCCGGGGGCAGGTCGCCGAAGTCCACCAGCAGCCCGGCCATCTCGCGGTTCCAGGCCAGGACGTCGAACCGGTGGTTCACCAGCATCGCGGGCAGCGGTGACAGGTCGGCGACCAGCCGCGCCAGCGGCGGCGCGGCGGTGGTGGCGGGTTCCTCGGCGGAACGGGGGCGCTGCCCGGCCAGGTTGAACAGGTAGGCGCGTTCGACGGGGGCCAGGCGCAGCGCCCCGGCCAGCGCCTCCACCACGTCCGCCGAGGGCCGCAGCCCGCGGCCCTGCTCCAGCCGCACGACGTAGTCGACGCTGATCCCGGCCAGCTCGGCGACCTCCTCGCGGCGCAGACCGGGCGTTCGGCGGGCCTGCTTGCGCGGCGGCAGACCGAGGTCGTCCGGGTCCAGCCGTTCCCGCCGGGCGCGCAGGAACGCGGCCAGGTGTCGTGCGGTGTCCGCGGTGGGGGTCGTCATGACCGGTGCAACAGCGGGGGTGGGACCGGCCTTCCCAGGAAGGGCTCTCCCTTACCCGCCGCCCGCGACGACCGCAGACTCGTCCTCCGCAAGGGACCACCACCACAGGAGGACACGATGCCGCTCACCCTCGACACCTACCGGCTGCTGGGCCGGTCGGGTCTGCGGGTCTCACCGCTGGCGCTGGGCACGGCGACCTTCGGGACCGAGTGGGGCTGGGGCGCGGAGGAGCACGAGGCGCGCACGCTGTTCGACACCTACGTCGAGCGCGGCGGCAACTTCGTCGACACAGCCAACACCTACACCGACGGCAGTTCCGAGCGCCTGCTGGGCCGGTTCACCCGCGACCACCGCGAGAGCCTGGTGCTGGCGACGAAGTACACGACGCTGCGCAGCCCCGGCGACCCGAACTCCGGGGGCGGCGGCCGCAAGAGCCTGTTCACGTCGGTGGAGGCCAGCCTGCGGCGGCTGGGCACCGACTACGTCGACCTGCTCCACCTGCACGTGTGGGACTTCACGACGCCGGTCGAGGAGATCCTGCGGGGCATGGACGACCTGGTCCGGCAGGGCAAGGTCCTGTACGTGGCGATGTCCAACGTGCCCGCGTGGGAGGTCTCGCGGATGCAGGCGGTGGCCGACCTGCGCGGCTGGTCGCCGCTCGTCGCGCTCCAGGTCGAGTACAACCTGGTCAACCGGACCGCCGAGCGCGACCTGATCCCCATGGCGCGGGCGGTGGGGCTGGGCGTGACCCCGTACTCGCCGCTGGCGGGCGGCCTGCTCACCGGCAAGTACACCCGCGCCGACCTCGCCGGTCCGGCCGCGGACGACGGCGACAGCACCAGGAAGAGCTTCAACGCCGCCCTCGGCCTGGTCACCGAGCGGAGCCTCGCCGTCGCCGACGTCGTGCGGGAGGTCGCCGCGGAGCTGGACCGCACCCCGGCCCAGGTCGGCCTGGCGTGGACCCTGGTGAACCCCGACGTGACGGCACCGATCATCGGCGCCCGCACGCTGGCGCAGCTGGAGGACAACCTGGGCGCGCTGGACGTCGAGTTCACCGAGTCCCAGCTGGCCCGCCTGGACCGGGTCAGCGCGATCGACCTCGGTACCCCGCACGACCTGCTGGCGAGCGACCACGCCCGCAGGGTGATCGCGGGCGACCTGACACTGGCGGCCCGCCGCTGAACCGGGCTGGCCGGAGGGTGACCGCCCTCCGGCCGCCGCCGCGGTTCAGCCCGACCGGGGCTCGTACCGCACCAGGTCCGGTGATCGCCGCACGACCTCCCGCAGGTCACCCTCGACGCACCCGGCCGCTCGGGCCTGCACCAGGACGTTGCCCAGCGCGGACGCCTCCACCGGCCCCGCCACCACCGGAAGGCCGCACGCGTCGGCCGTGAGCCGGCACAGCAGCGAATTCAGCGCCCCGCCGCCGACGACGTGCACGACGTCCACCTCCCGCCCGGACAGCCGGGCGGCGGCGGCGACCGCGTCGCGGTGCGCGAGCGCGAGGCTGTCGACCACGCAGCGGACGACCTCCGCCCTGGTGCGGGGGACCGGTTGCCCGGTCTCCGCGCAGGCGGCGGCGATCCGCGCGGGCATGTCGCCCGGTGCCAGGAAGCGGGAGTCGGTGGCGTCCACCGCGGAGGACGCGGGCAGTGCCGCCGCCTCGTCCAGCAGCGCGCCGGGGTCGGTCGTGCCCCACTCCCGGTGGCACTCCTGGAGCAGCCACAGCCCCATCACGTTCCGCAGGTACCGGATGGTGCCGTCGACACCCAGCTCGTTGGTGAAGTTCGCCGCCCGGCTCTCGTCGGTGAGCACCGGCGACGGCAGCTCGACGCCCACCAGCGACCAGGTCCCGCAGGAGACGTAGGCGAACCGCTCGTCCGCGGCGGGCACGGCGACGACGGCGGACGCGGTGTCGTGCGACCCCACCGCGTACACCGGGACCCGCCGCGCCAGGCCGATCTCGGGCAGCACGTCCCCGATCACGGCACCGGGTTCGCGCAGCGGGGCGAACAGACCGAGGTCGATCCCGAGCGCCTCGGCGACCGGTGCCGACCACGTCCGGGTGCGCGGGTCGAGCAGGGCGGTGGTCGACGCGTTGGTGATCTCGGTGCCCGCGCGGCCGGTGAGCCAGAACCCGATCAGGTCCGGGATCAGCAGCGCCCCGGTGGCCACGTCCGCCATCCGGTCGGCGACGAGCTGGAACGCGGTGTTGAACGGCTGGAACTGGATCCCGGTGGCCGCGTAGTGCCGCTCGGCGGGCAGGGCGGCGTGCGCGCGGGCGACGGCCGCCGCCGTGCGCTCGTCGCGGTAGTGCACGGGGTTGCC
Source organism: Umezawaea sp. (assembly GCF_057122925.1). Classification (NCBI taxonomy): domain Bacteria; kingdom Bacillati; phylum Actinomycetota; class Actinomycetes; order Pseudonocardiales; family Pseudonocardiaceae; genus Umezawaea; species Umezawaea sp. The sequence continues at coordinate 6,749 of NZ_DBNGPQ010000057.1, forward strand.
GAGCAGCGTCCCGTCCGCGTCGAGCAGCCCGTAGTCCACGGCCCACGAGTCGACGCCGATGCCGTCCAGCGGCCCGGCCTCCCGCAGTCCGTCCACGACCTCCCGGTACAGCCCCAGGACGTCCCAGTGCAGCGTGCCGCGCACCAGCACCGGCCGGTTCGGGAAGCGGTGCACCTCGTGCAGGGACACCGATCCGCCCTCGACCTCGCCGACGATCACCCGGCCGCTGCCCGCGCCGAGGTCGACCGCCGCGAACCGCTTCATCGCAGGAACGCCGCGGCGACGCCCGCGTCCACCGGCACGTGCAGCCCGGTGGTGTGCGTCAGCGTCGTCAGCACGAACACCGCGTGCGCGACGTGCTCCGGCAGCACCTCCCGCTTGAGCAGCGTGCGCCGCGCGTAGAACGCCCCCAGCTCCTCCTCGGGAACGCCGTAGACCTCGGCGCGCTGGGCCCCCCAGCCGCCCGCGAAGATCCCCGACCCGCGCACGACGCCGTCCGGGTTGACCCCGTTGACCTTGATGCCGTGCTCGCCGAGTTCGGCCGCCAGCAGCCGGACCTGGTGCGCCTGGTCGGCCTTCGCCGCGCTGTAGGCGATGTTGGCCGGTCCGGCGAACACGGCGTTCTTGCTCGCGATGTAGACGACGTCGCCGCCGAGGCCCTGGTCGATCATGATCCGCGCGGCGTGCTTGGCGACCAGGAACGAGCCGCGCGCCATCACGTCGTGCTGCCTGTCCCAGTCCTCCGCGGTCGTGTCCAGCAGCGGCTTGGAGATCGACAGACCCGCGTTGTTCACCACGAGGTCGACGCCGCCGTGGGCGAGCACGGCCGCGTCGAGCGCGGCGGCGACCTGGTCCTCGTCGGTGACGTCGGCGGTCACGGCGACCGCCCCCAGCTCGTCGGCGACGGTCGTGGCCGAGGAGGCGTCGCGGTCGGCGACGACGACGCACGCGCCCTCGGCGGCCAGCCGCGTCGCGATGGCCCTGCCGATGCCCGACCCGGCCCCGGTGACGAACGCGACCCGCCCGGTCAGCGGCGCGGGCTCGGGGCGGCGGGCCAGTTTCGCCTCCTCGAGGGCCCAGTACTCGATGCGGAACTTCTCCACCTCGTCGATCGGCGCGTACGTCGACACCGACTCGGCGCCGCGCATGACCTCGATGGCGTTGAGGTAGAACTCGCCCGCCACGCGGGCGGTCCGCGCGTCCGCGCCGTAGGAGAACATGCCGACGCCCGGCACCAGCACGATCGCCGGGTCCGCGCCGCGCATGGCGGGGGAGTCCGGGACCGCGTGCCGCTCGTAGTAGGCGCGGTAGTCCTCCCGGTAGGCCCCGTGCAGCTCGCGCAGCCGCGCCTTCGCCTCGTCCAGCGGCGCGGTCGGCGGCAGGTCCAGCACCAGGGGGCGGACCTTCGTGCGCAGGAAGTGGTCCGGGCACGACGTGCCGAGCGCCGCCAGCCTCGGGTGTTCCGCGCGGGACAGGAAGTCCAGCACGGGCGCGGTGTCGGTGAAGTGGCCGATCCGCCGGTCGTCGGTGGACGCCAGCCCGCGCAGCAGCGGGGCCAGCGCGGCGGCGCGGGCCCGGCGTTCAGCCTCCGGAAGTGCTTGGTAGCCGGGCAGCTCCGGGCCGAACGGCTCGGCGCGGCCGTGCTCGGCGAGGAAGGCCGCGGCACCGCGGATGATCTCCAGCGACCGCGCCTCCGCCTCCTGCGACGTCTCGCCCCAGGCGGTGATGCCGTGTCCACCCAGGACGCAGCCGATCGCCTCCGGGTTCTCGGCCCTGATCCGCGCGATGTCCAGCCCCAGCTGGAAACCCGGCCTCCGCCACGGCACCCAGACGACCCGGTCGCCGAAGCAGCGCGCGGTCAGCTCCTCGCCGTCCACGGCCGTCGCGAGCGCGATCCCGGAGTCCGGGTGCAGGTGGTCGACGTGCGCGGCGTCCACGAGCGCGTGCATCGCGGTGTCGATCGACGGAGCGGCACCACCCCTGCCGTGCAGGCAGTGGTCGAACGCCGCCACCATCTCGTCCTCGTGCTCCACGCCCCGGTACACGTCCACGAGCCCGCGCACCCGGTCCAGCCGCAGCACGGCCAGGCCCGCCCCGGTCAGCGTGCCCAGGTCGCCGCCGGAACCCTTGACCCACAGCAGGTCCACCGGTTTCCCGGTCACCGGGTCGGTGCCGGTCCCCTTGGCGGAGGTGTTGCCGCCCGCGTAGTTCGTGTTCGCCGGGTCGGAGCCCAGCCTGTTCGACCGCTCCAGCAGATCCCGCACCGCGCTCACGCGCCCCACCCCGCCCGGTCCCCGCCGACGCGCCCGCGCGCGATCCCGTCCTGGTGCCCGGAACGCCGGTCGGCGCCGACGGGGTCGACGCGCACCTCCGCGAGTGCCGTCATGGTGTTCTCCCACCGCCGATTGAAACGTTTCATCCGATGGTATTGTTCGTCGTGGCGCGGAGCAAGGGGTCGGGTGACATGGTCGGCATCAAGGACGTGGCCCGCCGCGCCGGGGTCTCGATCGGCACGGTCTCCAACGTCGTCAACCGCCCCCACGTCGTCTCCGCCGTCACCCGGTCGCGCGTCAACGCGGTCATCGAGGAACTCGGCTACGTCCGCGACGAGTCGGCCCGCCAGCTCCGCGCGGGCAGCAGCCGCACGCTCGCCCTGCTGGTGCTCGACCTCGGCAACCCGTTCTTCGTGGACGTCGCGCGCGGCGCGGAGGAGGCGGCGCACGAGGCGGGCCTCAACATGATCACCTGCAACAGCGCCCAGCGCGTCGACCGGGAGAGCTCCTACCTGGCGATGCTCGCCGAGCAGCGGGTGCGCGGCGTGCTGCTCAGCCCGGTGGGCGCCGGGGACGGGGGGTTCGGGCGCAGCGGCATCCCGTACGTGCTGGTGGACCGCGAGGCGGGCGCGGGGGAGTGCTGCTCGGTCTCCGTGGACGACGTGCTCGGCGGCGCGCTGGCGGCCCGGCACCTCCTCGACCAGGGCCACACCCGGATCGCGTTCGTCAACGGCCCGTCGGTGCTCGTGCAGTGCCGCGAACGCGAGGAGGGCGTGCGGAGCGCGCTGGCCGACGCGCCGGAGCACCACCTGTCCGTGCTGGAGGTGGCCGCGCTGGACGTGGCGTCCGGCCGGGACGCGGGCGCGCGGCTCCTGGCCACCGGTCCGCGTCCGACGGCGGTGTTCTGCGCCAACGACCTGCTCGCCCTCGGGGTGCTCCAGGCGATGGTCGCCGCGGGCGTCCGGGTGCCCGAGGAGCTGGCCATCGTCGGCTACGACGACATCGAGTTCGCCTCCGCCGCGGCCGTTCCGCTCACCTCCGTCCGGCAGCCCGCCGGCCGCATCGGCGCGACGGCCGCGCGGCTGCTCATCGAGGAGACGTCCGGTGAGGACGGCCACGAGCACCGCGCGGTCGTGTTCTCCCCGGAGCTGGTGGTCCGCGACTCCACCCGCCGCTGACACCCGATCGGGGACATCATCGCCGCGCGCCGGGCGTGCGCGCGCCGGGCGGGTGAAGCTGTCGGAATGACCGGATCGCGTGGTGTGGCACTGGACGACCTCGTCCTCCCGTCGGCGGACCTCGGTGTCCACACCGGACTGGCCGGGTTCGGTGACGCGTGGCTGACGGGCCGCTCGGAGGGGCGCCTGCGGTACGCCGAGGCCGACGGGTTCCTGTACGTCAGCGCGGTCGTCCCGCCGTCCGTGCGCTACGCGGAGGCCGTGCGGGCGCTGTACGCCGAGCTGTTCGCGCTGACCAGGCGGATGGGCTACCCGACGATCTGCCGCCTGTGGCACTACATCGGCCACATCAACGGCACCACCGCCGACGGGTTGGAGACCTACCGCGACTTCTGCGTCGGCCGCGCGCTGGCGTTCGAGGAGGTCTCGACCGCCATGCCGCCCGCGAGCGCGGTCGGCTCCGCGCACGAGGGCATCGGCCTCTTCCTGCTCGCCACCCGCTCCGGCGGGCTGACGGCGATCGAGAACCCGCTCCAGGTGCCCGCCTACCGCTACCCCCGCGACCACGGGCCGAAGCCGCCGTCGTTCGCCCGCGCCGGGTACCTCCGGCACGCCTCGGGCGGCACCCTGTTCCTGTCCGGCACGGCGAGCATCGTGGGCCACGAGACCGCCTGCCCCGGCGACCTCGACGGGCAGCTCGCGACGACGTTCGCGAACGTCGAGGCGGTCGTCCACGAGCGCAACCTCGCCCGGCACGGCGTGGCCGCGGGGTTCGGCCTCGCCGACTTCGACCGCGTGACGGCCTACGTCCGCCACGCGGCCGACCTGGCCGCCGTGGAGTCGGCGTGCCGGGCCGCGTTCGGCGCGGGCACGGCGGTCCGGCTGCACCGGGCCGACCTCTGCCGGGCGGACCTGCTGGTGGAGGTCGAGGGCGTGATCAGGTGACGGGCGGGCCGTACCGCGCGCAGGCGCCGACGGTGTCCGCGCCGTACCGCGCGACGTCGGCCTCGATGTCCAGCTCCCCCTTGTGCGCCAGCACGGCCTCGTCCACGAGGTCGGCGGGCACGAGCCAGCACACCTCGAACTCCAGCCCGTCGGGGTCCCTGCCGTACAGGCCCTTCGTCGCGCCGTGGTCGCTGGAGCCGACCAGCGCGCCCGCCCCGACCAGCCGGTCCCGGCAGTCGCGCAGGTCGGCGAGCGTCGGCACCTCCCAGGCCAGGTGGTAGAGCCCGACCTGGCCGCGGCCCGCGGTGCTCGGCGCGGGGTCCTCGGTCTGGAACAGGCCGAGGTCGTGGTCGTTCGCGGACTCCGGGGCCCGCAGGAACGCGGACCTCGGCGTGCTGTGCACGACCCGGAAGTCCAGCACGTCCACGTAGAACGCGCTGCTCGCGCTCGCGTCCCGGACCCAGAGGACGGCGTGGTTCAGGCCGCGGATCGCCACGGGTGCTCTCCCTCAGGTGGTGCGTGGGGGCAGGGCGAAGTCCGCCCCGCCCCGCCGCCACCATCGCGCGTACACGTCGGACGTCGCAACCAGGCAGAGGTACCGCTGCTCCACGGTGGCGCACAGGTCGTCCACGGTGGACGCGATCGGGGAGTCGCCGCGCCAGGCCAGCACCAGCTCGCGGTAGAGCGGGTTGCCCTCCAGGGTGAGGGTCGCCAGGCCGTCGCGCGCGGTGCCGATGGGGTAGAGCACGCAGACCGCCCGGTTCGCGGCGGTGAGCGAGAAGGCCACGTGCGCCTCGGTGGTCAGGTGCGCGATGCTCTGCTCGAACCCGGCCGCGGCGCAGACCCGCGCGAAGAACTCGTTCATCCCGCTGTCGTCGGGGTCGGGCATGACCCACTTCTCGTCGGCCAGCTCCGCCAGCGGCACGTCCTCGCGCCCGGCGAGGCGGTGGCTCGCCGCGACGCCCACGAAGAGGGGCTCGGTGAGCAGGAGCCGCTGCTCGACGCCCTCGGGCAGCGCGAGCGGGAAACCGGGGAACCGCCGCAGCACCGCGATGTCCAGCTCCCCGGAGCCCAGCAGCGCCGTGAGCGTCCCGGTCTCGCGGACGGTGCGGCTGGTCACCTCCTGGCCGGGGTGGGCGGCGGCGAGCGCGTCCACGAGGAGGCTGAACTGCTGCGCCGGGATGCCGCCGACCGTGAACGGCGTGCCGGCCTCGCGCCGCGCGTTGAGACGGGCCGACCGCTCGACGTCGGTCATCTGGTCGAGCACCTTCTTGGCGTCGCGGACGAACTCCGCGCCCGTGTGCGTGGTCAGCACGCCCTCGGTGGACCGCAGGAAGAGGGCGCCGCCGAGGTGCCGCTCGATCCGCCTGAGCTGCGTCGTCACGGCGGGCTGCGTGAGGTGCAGGTGCGCCGCGGCCCTGCGCAGGCTGCCCGATTCGGCAATGGCGACGACGAGTTCGAGGTGCCGGACTTCGAGGCGCATGAGCTGATCCTACGGTCGCGTGAACGGGCGCTGAACGAGAAAGGTTATCGCCCATTGCTATAGCGCCAATCCCGTGATCGTTTCGACGTTTCCCCTGGTGAGGGACGTGTGCCCGACGTCGGGTGGGTTGTCGCGACAGGGAGCGCCGGCTACGTTTTCGCCACCGATCCCGGAAGGTCACCGGGAATTCCCGACGAGCGGAACACCCCACGATGCCCACTCTGCTGGAAGTGCGCGACGCCCCCATGCGCGTCGCCGGAAGCCGGTCCGTGCTGTTCTCGGAAACGGCGTTGGAGAGCTTTCTCTCGGCGGCCGCGACGGAGTACGCGTCGATCACCCCCGACGAGCCGAGACCGTGCTTCGGGGTCCTGCTCGGCACCAGCGCGGAGGGCGCGTTCCTGGTGGAGCGGATCGAGTTCGGCCGCAACGCCCGCGGCACGTGCGCCGCCGCGCGGGAGGAGTTCGCGACCACCATCGTGCCCCGGTTCGGCTCCGCCTACGAGAACCCGGTGCGGGCGTGGTGGCTCGACCCGGCGGACCTGCTGCGGATCTCCCGCCGCGCCGACGCGCTCGACCTCGACGTCCTCGGGTCCATCCACCTGCACCCGGACTGGCACCGGCTCGGTCCCGAGTCCGAACGCGACCGACCGCTGAGCGACCGGCCGTCCGCGATGGACGAGTACGTGTTCCGCGGCTGCGGCTGGCCCGTCAACGTCGTCTGCTACCTGGAGCGGCAGCACGGCTCGCTCTACTACTCGGTGGCCGCGTGGGACGGCGACTGCCTGCCGCTGCCGCTGCGGGTCCGCGCGACCACGCCGGGGAGCCGGGATGAGTGACGACGACCTGGTGCGCGGCCTGTGGTCCACGATGGCCGAGGGCTGGGCCGAGGGGGACGCCGAGCGGTTCGCGGAGGCCTTCGCCCCCGACGTCGACTTCGTGACCGTGCGCGGCGAGGACCTGCGCGGCCGGGCCGCCGTCGCGGAGGTGCACGCGCGCCTGTTCGCCTCGGTCTTCCGCGGCACCCGGCTCGTGCCGAACTTCCTGCTGCTGCGCCCGCTCGCGGACGGGATCCGCCTGGTGCACGTCACCACCGGGATCGTCCCGCTCGGCGTCCTCACCCACGCGCAGGCGGTCGTGACCCGCCGCGACGGCGCGTGGTCGATCACCGCGTTCCACAACATGGTCCCGAACGTCCCGGAAGGAAGCACCCCATGACCAGGCCACGCCTTCGCCACCTCGCGTTCGTCGTCCAGGACGCGGAGCGGATGGCCGACTTCTACCGCGAGAGCCTCGGGATGGAGCAGTTCCACCAGGACCCGGACGGGAGCCGGTTCCTCACCGACGGGTACATCAACCTGGCCCTCATCCAGCAGCGGCTCGACGGTGACGTCGCCACCGGCTTCAACCACTTCGGCTTCGCCGTGCGGGACGTCGACGCGACCGCCGACCGCCTCGTCGGGACCGGCGTGCCCCGGCCGGTCGCCCGCGCCACCGACCGGCCGTTCGCCGAGTACCGGGCGATCGACCCGGAGGGCAACTGGTTCGACCTGTCCGCCCACGGCTTCCTGCCGCCGGGCGCGGGGGAGTGATCCCGCGGCGGGCGGCTCCCGGCCGCCCGCCGTGACCGATCGTGACCGGGTTCGCCGAAGGGCTCACGCGCTGTTCGCGGAAGTCCGCCGAGTAGACCGGACGTATCACGGGGAGTCGAAAAGGGGAAATGGCGGGGAATAGCGTGGTATCGATGCGACGAGGCCGACACGTACGGTAGGGGTGGATGGTTCACCGCGATTCGGTGTTCGTCGAATTTTTCATCTGTCCAGGTCAGGGCGTTGACATTAACGTCTGTTCATCGACATTAACCTGGCGGCGACTTTTGTGCCCGTGAATGGTTAACGAGGGGTTGCCGGTGGGGTCGTACCCCCGCTATCGTCCCCTCCGGTCCATTGTCGAGGTTGATCACGAGTTGAACAACGAGTCGGACCCCCGACCGACTCGCCGGGTTCCCCCGCCCGGTCCCGACCGGACTCCCCGAGCACGGAAGGCCAGGTCTTGTCCCACCTCCGCTCCTCCGGCGGCCAGGCAGACGGCGGCACGGCACCCCGAGCCGTGCCCAAGCACCGGCTGCCCCCGCCCCCCTCGTCGTTCCGCGGTCGGATCGTCATCGCGGCCGTGGCCATCGGCGCGTTCGGCGCCGCCGGTGCGGGACAGGCGCTCCAGGCGGTGGACGGCGCGAGCACCGACGAGGTGACCCCGCTCGCGAACGCCACCAAGCCCTCGGACAACGCCGCCGCGTTCGGCATCGGCGGCACCGCCCCGGCCGCCCCGCAGGTCCTCCAGGTCGCCCGGCAGGTCGACCCCTCGGCCGAGGCGGGCAAGCTCGTCAAGAGCCAGCGCATCACCGAGAAGCGCGAGGCCGAGGAGGCCGAGGCGCGCCGCCCCAAGCGCGTCGCCCCGACCCGCGGCAGCTTCACCTCCGGGTTCGGCTACCGCGACGGCGCCATGCACTACGGCCTCGACATCGCCGCCCCCGTCGGCACCCCGATCTACGCCGCCGCCGACGGCGTCGTGATCGAGGCCGGGCCCGCCAGCGGGTTCGGCCTGTGGGTCAAGGTCGAACACGCCGACGGCACGGTCACCGTCTACGGCCACATGTACCGGTTCAACGTCCGCAAGGGCCAGCGGGTCCTGGCGGGCGAGCAGATCGCCGAGGTCGGCAACAACGGCGTCTCGTTCGGCGCCCACCTGCACTTCGAGGTCTGGAACGCGGTGGGCGTGAAGACCAACCCGCTGCCCTGGCTCAACGAGGCGGGCATCACGGTCTAGCGTCCCGCCAGCGCCCTGTCCACCGCGGCCTCCACGTGCAGGCGGGTCGTGGGGAAGACCGGCACCGGGCTGTCGGCCGCCGTGATCAGCAGCTCGATCTCGGTGCACCCGAGCACGACGCCCTGCGCGCCCTCGGCGACCAGGCGGCCGATGACGTCGCGGTAGCCCGCGCGGGACGGCTCGCGCACGACCCCGACGCACAGCTCGTCGTAGATCACCCGGTGCACGAACGCGCGGTCGGCCTCCTCGGGCACCAGCACGCGCAGGCCGTGGCCCGCCAACCGGTCCCGGTAGAACGACTGCTCCATCGTGAACGCCGTGCCCAGCAGGCCGATGCTGTCCAGCCCGGCCCGCCGCACCGCCTCCGCGGTCGCGTCCGCCAGGTGCAGCAGCGGGACGTCCACCGCCTCCTCGATCCGGTCGGCCACCTTGTGCATCGTGTTGGTGCACAGCAGGAGCAGGTCGGCACCCGCGGCCTGGAGACCGCGCGCGGCCTCCGCCAGCAGGGCGCCCGCCTCGTCCCAGCGGCCCTCCACCTGGAGCCGTTCGACCTCGGCGAAGTCGACGGAGTGCAGCACGCACTTCGCGGAGTGCAGGCCGCCGAGCCGCTCCCGGACCAGCTCGTTGACCAGGCGGTAGTACTCCGCGCTGCTCTCCCAGCTCATCCCGCCCAGCATTCCGATCGTCAGCATCCGCACCTTCCCGAGGTCGAGGTCGTCCGAGCGAGCAACCACCGGGGCACTCCGGACCGTCATAGGGACAACACTCTTCCAAACTCCGCGGAGGCCTCCCTTGCCGACCACCGTGTGCCGCGCCTGCGGCGGAACGAGCAGTCCGCTGCGCTGGGCCTGCCGGTGCTGCGTCGTCGCGACCGGCGAGCGGCTCGACGCGATCCGCGGCCACGCCGTCGCCATCTGCACGGCGGGACCGGTCGACGGGCCGGGCTGCCCCGGCCGCACCGGGGTGCTCCCGGCGCGGCCGGGGGACGGGCTGCCCCTGCGGCTGGACGACGCCGCGCTGCGCGACGGCGACCCGGCCGTGGTGGTGCTGTCGGTCCTGGAGGTCCTGCACCGGATCGCCCGGCACGTCCGGCGCCACCGCGGCGAGCCCGCGCAGTTCCGCTGCACGATCGGCAGCGAGGTCGGCTACCTGCGGGCCAACGCCGAGTGGTGCGCGCACCAGCTGTGGGGGCACGAGTTCGTGGAAGCGGTGCACGGGCTGCACTCCCGCACCGGGGAACGGGCGGGCGCGCTGGTCCGCTGACCGGGTCAGGGATCGTGACGACGATCTTGCCGCGGGTGTGGCCGCGCTCGCCCCCGGCGTGGGCGGCGGCGGTCTCGTCGAGCGGGAGGGTCCGGCTCACCCCCGGGGTGAGGGCGCCGCGCCCGCCCAGCGCGGCACCCGCGCCGAGCACGGCCGAGTCGTGCTCGGCGTGCAGCAGGCGCACGGCCAGCGCGTCGGCGTTCGTGAAGTCGGCGACGGTGACGACCCCGCCGGGGTTCCCGGCGATGCCGACCGGGTCGGCCGGTGAGCCCGAGCCCGCCGCGTCGAGGACGACGTCGACCCCGCCGCCACCCGGTCCGCGAGACCGGGCCCGTAGGTGGTGGGCGTCGCGCCGAGCCCGGTGAGGAACGGGTGGCTCGCCCCGCTCGCGGTCCCGATGACGGTGGCGCCCCCGGCGAGCGCGCCACGGTGCGCGCCGACCCGGTGCCGATGTGCCCGCTCGGACGCCGGAGGGCACCGCGGGCCGATACCAGGGGTCTCCGCGCCGGTCAATGGCGCCCGCTCGACCACCGGGAGGCCCGCCGGGGGGATCGTCGCGGTCCCGCCGTCCCGCGATGCTGGTGGCGGTCGGTGGAACCGGCCTCCCGCAAGGGATTCGCACGTGACCGCGTCCTCAGAGGACTCGCGCCCGCCCGTCGACGTGCCGCGTCGGACGGCGCGGTCGGGCGCCCGGTCGGAGAGGAGACCACCATCGGATCATCGACCGGATCGGGCTGCGCGGCACCCACCCGTCCGCGCGCGGCGAGCAGGCCCACCCGCACGGGCACGGCGTCCAAGCCCCCGGTGCTCCACCTGCCCACGTCACCGAGGTGGACCCCGCCGTGGGACGGGCCGCGCGGCGCCGGGAGGAGGTGACCGCGACGGAGGTGGTACCCCCGCGCGTCGGCCGTACGACTTTCGGCCAACGCGCGGAGGGGAGCACGGGCTGACGCGCGATGACGGCGGGCACCGGCAGTCTCGACGGTGACCGGCTTCTCCCCGATGAAGGAGTGGAACCCATGCTCAACGACCACCACGTGCTCGCCGTCCAGGCCGAGCCCTGGAACTGGGCGGTCGCCGCCGTGATCGTCGCGGTCGTGCTCGGTCTCGTGGTCCTCTTCCTCGGCGCGCTCGTCAGCGTCCTGCGCTCGGGCCTGACCCTCGGCATGAAGGCCGTGTGGGTGGTGTTCGCGTTCTGCGCGCCGTTCCTGGGACCGGTCCTGTGGTTCCTGATCGGCCGCGAGGACCTGGACGCGCGGCGCGTCCACGCCTGACCGCGCCGCGATGATTTCCGGTGGTTTCGCCGGTCTGTTCCTGGTGTTCCGGGACGATGCCCGGAGCGGTACACCACGGAGGACACGATGACGACCACGCCGAACCACCCGACCACCGCGCCGCCCGGCCGCCCGCCCGTCGTCGACCAGGCCACCTGGCAGGCCGCCCGCGACGAACTCCTGGTCCGCGAGAAGGCCCACACCCGCGAGGGCGACGCCCTCGCCGCGGCCCGCCGCGGGCTGCCGATGGTGGAGTTCGACGCGACGGTCGAGGTGGTCGGGCCCGACGGCCCGGTCCCGTTCCTGGACCTGTTCCAGGGCCGCGAGGAACTCGTGGTCTACCAGCACATGTGGTACGACGGCGCGCCGCACCAGGGGCAGTGCGAGGGCTGCACCACCACGGCCTGGCACCTGGGGGACGCCTCCTACCTCAACGCCCGCGGCGTCTCGTTCGCCGTCCTGACCACGGGCCGGTGGGACGAGGTCGCCGCCTACGTCGAGTTCATGGGCCACACCCAGCCCTGGTACTCGGTGCGCGGCCTGGACTGGCCCGTCGGCGGCGGGATGGGCTACCTCGCCTGCTTCCTGCGCGACGGCGACCGCGCGTTCCTCACCTACTCCACCACGGGCCGCGGCAACGAGCGGGTCAACGGGTCGCTCGCCCTGCTCGACCTGACGCCCTACGGCCGGGGCGAGGCGTGGGAGGACACGCCCGAGGGCTGGCCCGAGGGGCGCGACGCGTGCTGGACGTGGCGCTCGGACGCGGACGGGAACCCCACCTGGGGCCCGACCAGCCGCCCGGTGCCGCAGTGGACCCGCCCCGGTGCGACCCCCGTGCGGACCCCGGGCCGCAGCGGTCCCCACTGCTGACGCGCCGCCGACGGCCGCCCGCGGCGGCGGCCGTCGACCCGGTCAGCCCAGCCCGGCGTCGTGGACGACGATGGCGACCTGGGTCCGGTTGGAGACCTCCAGCTTGGCCATCACCCGTCCCACGTGGACCTTGACGGTGGATTCGCTCAGCACCAGCGCCTTCGAGATCTCCGCGTTGCTCAGCCCGCCGCCCACGGCGACCGCGACCTCGCGCTCCCGTGCCGTCAGGGCCTCCAGCCTCGCGACGGCCTCCTGCTTCACACCACCGCTCGCGAACTCCCGCAGCAGCCGCTTGGTGATCCGCGGCGAGATCATCGCCTCGCCCTCGGCCACCCGGCGCACGGCCTGCACCAGGTCGCGCGGCGGGGTGTCCTTGAGCAGGAAGCCCGAGGCGCCCTGCCGCAGCGCGGAGTGCACGTACTCGTCCAGGTCGAACGTGGTCAGCACCAGCACCGGGGGCCCGTCGGGCAGGGACGTGACCAGCCGCGTCACCTCCAGGCCGTCGACCACCGGCATCTGGACGTCGGTCAGCACGACGTCGGGGCGGTGCCGGGCGACCAGGTCGAGGACGGCGGACCCGTCGGGCGCCTCCGCGACCACGGTGAGGTCCGGGTCGGACTCCAGGATCATCCGCAGACCGCCGCGCACGAGTTCCTCGTCGTCGAGCAGGAGCACCTTCACCGTCACGGGCGCGTCATCCGATCACCGGGGGAACCGAGCGGACACAAGGTACCCACCGCCGTCGGTCGGCCCCGACCGGACCGTGCCGCCCGCGAGCGCGACCCGTTCGCGCATGCCGACCAGCCCGTACCCCGAACCGGTCACCTCCGTCCGCGCCGCGCCCGCGGGCCGGTTGGCGACCTCGATCGCCACGTCGTCGTCCGAGGCGGCGACGGTGACCGTGACCGGCGCTCCGGGGGCGTGCTTGCCCGCGTTGGTGAGCGCCTCCTGCACCACCCGGTACGCCGCCCGGCCCACCACGTCCGACGTCTCCGGCACGGCGTCCGGCAGGACGAGGTCCACCTCGGCGCCCGCCGAGCGGAACTCCTCGACCAGGTCGCCGACGCCGTCGAGCGCCGGGCTGTGCCGGGGCGGCGGCGCGTCGGCGTCGTCGCGCAGGACGCGCAGCACGTCGCGGAGCTCGTTGAGCGCGGCGGTGCTGTTGGTCCGGATGACCTCCGCGACCTCCCCGACGTGCTCGTCGTCGGAGGTGAGCGTCAACCCGCCCGCCTGGAGGGCGATCACGCTCACCCGGTGCGCCACCACGTCGTGCATCTCGCCCGCGATGCGGCGGCGCTCCGCGGCGACCGCGCGTTCGGCGAGCAGGTCGCGCTCCCGCTCGGCCTGCTCGGCGCGGTCGCGGAGGGCGGCCAGCAGCGTCTGGCGCTGGAACGTCCAGAGCCCGGCCACCACGGGGAGCGCGATGAACACGATGGTGATCAGCTGAGCCGGGTCCCAGCGGTCGTTCTCGTTCGTCCACACCACGACCTGGACGGCACCGAGCGCCACCGCCGACCCGACCCAGGTGCGCACGGTCGGCCCGTAGCGCGCCGCGGTGCTGTAGACGGCGACCAGGATCGGCACCAGGTACGGGTCGAGCGCCATCCCGACGACCGCCGCGGCCACCGCGACCAGCGGGAACCTCCGCCGGACCACGAGGCCCGCGAACGTGACCAGCGCGCCGCCGACCTCCGCCGCCGTGAGGTCGCTGTTCTGGACGCCCAGCCACGCGACCACTCCCGCCAGCCCCACGTCGAACAGCAGCGACCGCACCCGGCCGCCCCACCACGCCGGCACCGCCCGCGGTTCGCGCATCGCCACGGCGATCACCGTAGCGCCGCCCGCCCCGCCCCGTCGCGGGCCTGGACCGGGGCTCCCCGTGGTCCCCGGTCGGGGTGCCGAGCCGCCGCGCCGGAGGCGACGGAGCGTGCCGACCCGCCCGTGCCGCGGTACCGAACGGTCTGCCGAGATCGGGCATAATCGCTGGCCAGGGCCACTGTGTCACGCACGGTGGTCGACTGAGCCGATCGGGTGACTTCGGTGACGAACCGGAGCCGGACGCCGTGGGCGGCGTCAAACTCCCGCGTTGTCTCCCGGCGCTTCCTGGACGTCGACTCGTGGAGGGTCCCGGTGCAGTTCCGAGTTCTCGGGCCGATCGAGGTGCACGACGACGACGGCACCCTCCTGCCGTCCCCGCCACCGAAGGCGGGCCGCATCCTGGCCGTGCTCGCGGCCGACTGCGGGCGGGTGGTCCCCGTCGACCGGCTGATCGACCTGGTCTGGGGCGACCAGCGCCCGCCGCAGGTCCGCAAGTCCCTCCAGGTCCACATCTCCGGCCTGCGCCGCGCGGGCGTGCCGGTCGAGCACCGGGCGGAGGGCTACCGGCTCGACGCCGATCCCGAGCAGGTCGACGCGCACCTGTTCCGCACGCTGGTCGCCCGCGCAGGGGAGACCCCCGACGCGGTGGAGCGCCGGGCCGTGCTCGGCGAGGCCCTGGCGCTGTGGCGCGGGGCGCCGATGGCCGGGATCGACCGGCTCGGCGGACCGGTGGAGGCGCAGCGGTTGGCGGCCGTCGAGGACGCCGTGGACGCGGACCTCGCGCTCGGCCACCACGCGGACGCCGTGGACCTGCTGTCCGGCCTGGTCGAGGAGTACCCGCTCGCCGAACGGCTGCGGGTGCGGCTGATGCGGGCGCTGGCCGGTTCCGGCCGCCGTCCCGAGGCCATGCGCCTGTTCCAGGACACCCGGCGCCTCCTCGTGGACGAGCTGGGCGTCGAACCGGGACCGGAGCTCCAGCAGACCTACCGCGCGGTCCTGGAGGGCGACGAGCCGGGGGAACCGGTGCGGCGCAACTACCTGCCGTGCGACGTCGGCGACTTCACCGGCCGCGTCGCCGAGCTGGAGCGGCTGACCGGCGGCGACCCGCACGGCGTGTGGTGGATCGAGGGCCCGGCGGGCGTCGGCAAGAGCGCGCTGGCCGTGCACGCCGCCCACCGGCTGGCCCCGCGCTACCCGGACGGGCAGCTCTTCGTGGACCTGCACTCCCTGCCGCCCGCGCCGGGCGTCGCGCTGGACACCCTGCTGCGCGCGATCGACGTTCCCGGCGTGCGGATCCCGGTGCGGCTCGACGAGCGCGCGGCGCTGTGGCGCGCGCAGCTCGCGGACCGCCGGGTCCTGATCGTGCTGGACGGCGTCACCAGCGCCGCCCAGGTGCGCCTGCTGCTGCCCGGTGCCCCCGGCTGCCTCACGCTGATCACCAGCAGGCTGCGTCCCGCCGACCGGCAGGCGCGGCGGCTCACCCTCGACGAGCTGACGTCGGCCGAGGCGGTCGCGCTGCTCGCGGACATCCTCGGCGACGACCGGGTGGCGGAGGAACCGGAGGCGGCTCTGGAGGTCGCGCGGCTGTGCGGCCACCTGCCCCTCGCGGTGCGGATCACCGGCGCGCGGCTCGCGAGCCGCCCGCACTGGCCGGTGTCGCGGCTGGCCGGCCGGTTGGGCGACGAGCGGTGCAGGCTGGACGAGCTGGTCGCCGACGACCTCGCCGTGCGCAGCAGCCTGGAGCTGTCGTACCGGGCGCTCGACGAGCGGGCGCGGCGCGCGTACCGGGCGTTCGGCTTCCTCGACCACCCGGAGCTGCCCGCCGAGCTGGCGTCGCCGCTGCTGGGCGTGCCGGGGCGCGCCGCCGAGGACGTGCTCGACCGCCTGGTGGACGCCCGGCTGCTCGACGTCACCGGCGAGGACCGCTACCGGATGCACGACCTGGTCCGCATCCACGCGCGCGAGCTGGCCGAGGCCGAACCCGACGACGCCGACCGGCTCGCCGCCGTGCGCCGGGTCGTCGTGGCGTGCCTGGCCAAGGTGGACGGCTGCGTGGAACGGCTGATGCCCGCGGTCAGCCAGATGCAGGGGTTCCTCGGGGAGCTGCACGACGACCCGGTGCCGCCCGCGGAGCGGGACGCGTGGTTCGCGGTGGAGGAGCCGCTGCTGATCAAGGTGGTGGAGCGGGCGGCGGAACTCGGTTTCGCGGCGGACGCGTGCGACCTCGCCGAAGCCCTGGTGTTCGCGTGGTTCGGGCTGCGCAACCGGTACGACGGCTGGGAGCGGACCCACCGGGCCGCGCTGGACGCCGTGGTCGAGGCGGGCGACCGCAGGCGCGAGGCCGTGCTGCGGTGCAGCCTGGGGCAGCTGCACTTCAAGCGCGACGAGTTCACCGAGGCCGGTCTGTGGTTCGGTGCGGCGGGGGCGCTGTTCGTGGAGCTGGGCGACCGCCGCGGCGAGGCCATCGCGCTCAACGGCGAGGGCATGGTGACCCGCGAACGGGCGCAGTACCACCACGCGCTCGCCGCGCTCGGCCGCGCGCGGGAGCTGTTGACCGAACTCGGCGACGGCGAGGGCGTGGCGCACTCGCTGTACGGGATCGGCTCCGTGCAACGGGAACTGGCCCGCGACGAGGAGGCGCTGCGCACCCTGCGCGCCGCCGAGACGGCGTACCGGGTGGCGGGCAGCCGACGCGGCGAGGCGCTGGCGGTGCGGGGCATCGGGCTGGTGCACCGCGCGCGGGGCGAGTACGCCGAGGCCGAGCCGTACTTCCGCCGGGCCCACGAGATCGCGTCGGAACTCGGCGACCCGCTGATGAGCTGCTACACCGCGCAGTCGCTGGCGAAGGCGTGGCTGCGGGCTGGCCGGTTGGCCGAGGCCGCGCGGCTGCTGGCCGGGGCGCTGTCGGACTGCCACGAGCTGGGCGACCGGTTCGGCCTCGCGCTGCTGCGGCGCACCATCGGCGAACTCCACCTGGCGGGCGGCGAGGCCGACCGCGCCGTGGTCGTGCTGCGGGTGGCGCTGGCGGGCTGGGACGAGCTGGACCTGCCCGCGTGGCGGGCGCGGACCCTGCGCGACCTCGGTGCGGCGCACGCCAGCGCCGGTGACGGCGGCAGCGCCGCCCGCTGCTGGAGCGAGGCGGCGCTGCTGCTGGAGGGGTTGGGCTCCAGGGAGGCGGGCGAGTCCGGCACCTGGGCCCGGTGGGGCTCCTCACCCGTCGGTCCCCAGGCGTGACGGTGTCCTGCGGGGCACCGGAGAGCCGTGCGGACGGGGGGATCCCGGCGGGACGATCAGAGCCTGACAGCCCTGCCCCGGCGCCGGGGCGGGACCACCGCGCGGACCGCACCCCCGTGGTCCATCGGGATGAATTCGCGGCCGACCCGAACCGGTGGCGGTGCCGTCGAGCCGAAGATGATCGGCGGCACGCGACGCCAGGGCAGGGGAGGCCTCCATGACCGGTCAGCAGGACTCCGGGGAGTTACCCGGCGGGCCGGAGCCGTCCACCGGTCCCACCACCGCGAGGTTCG
Source organism: Umezawaea sp. (assembly GCF_057122925.1). Taxonomy (NCBI): domain Bacteria; kingdom Bacillati; phylum Actinomycetota; class Actinomycetes; order Pseudonocardiales; family Pseudonocardiaceae; genus Umezawaea; species Umezawaea sp. The sequence continues at coordinate 24,203 of NZ_DBNGPQ010000057.1, forward strand.
CCGTCCTGGTCGTCCTCGTGCTGGCGGTCGCCGGGTTCGTGTTCCTGTTCGCCCTGCCACCGGGGATCGTCGCCAACGGCGCCGCCGTGGTCCGCTGCCACGTCGACAGCGGTGTGCCCCTGACCTACGTGCCGCCCCAGACCCTCGACGAGGGCACGGCGATGCGGGTCCCGATGGAGCGCGCGCAGGCGTGCATGGCCGAGTTCATGCCCGCCCGGCTCGCGTGGCTCGCCGCCGGGATGCTCGTCCTGCTGCTGGTGGTCGCGGTCGTCTACCGGCTCCAGCCGTGGTGGCGGATCCGGCGCAACGGCCTGGTGCCCCTCGACGTCCCCGACGGGTCCCCGCTCGCGGCCGAACTGCGGTCGCTGGTCGAGGTGGCCGGACTTCGGCGGGCGCCGACGTTCCTGCTCGACCCGTACTCCTCCCGCGCGGGCGGCGTCGCCTTCGGCCGGGCCGGGCGGCCGTACGTGGCGCTCGACGCGGGACTGGTCGCCACGGCCACCGGCAGGCCCGCGCTGTTCCGCTCGGTCGTGCTGCACGAACTCGCGCACCTGCGCCGCGACGACGTGCCGACGACGTACCTGACCATGGCGGTCTGGCGGGCGTTCGTGCTGGTCGCCCTGCCGGTGTTCGCCTGGGGTCTGGTCGGTCCCGCCCTGCTCGCGGGCGACTCCGCCGAGTGGAGCGCGGAGGGCGTCGGGTTCCTGCTGCGGGTCGCCGTGGAGGTGCTGCTGCTGGCGGCGCTGGTGTACGTGTCGCGCAACGCCGTCCTGCGGGACCGCGAGCGGCACGCCGACGTGATGGTCGCCGACCTGCTCGGCTCCGTCGACTACCTCGCCCACTCGTCCCGGCCGCGCCTGCGCGGGTGGTTCGGCCCCCACCCGCCGTCCGCGGACCGGACGGCCGTGGTGGCCGACCGCTCCCGCCTGCTGCGGGCGGGGTTCGGCGAGGCGCTCGCCTTCGGCATCGCCGCGCAGCTCGGCTGGTGGCAGATCACCTTCGCGGTCGGCAGCGCGGCCGTGTTCACCGGCGAGGTCGCGAGCCACCTGCTGTCCGCGTGGGGCCTGCTGCTGGCGGGGTTCGTCGGCGCGGTGGCGGTCCGGCTGGCCGCCGCTCCGCGGATCACGGCGCGCGCCGTGCTGCTGCCGTGCCTCGGGTTCACGGCGGGGGTGCTGATCGGGTCCAGGACGGGCATCGGGCGGTCGGCGTTCACCCCGCCCGACCTCGCGGAACTGGCCTTCCTCGCCGCGTTCACCGCGGGCACGGCGCTGCTCGTGCGGTGGACCGCCTCGTGCGCGCGCCTCGCCGCCGCGCAGGCGACCCGCGCCCGCCGCGCGTGGGCGGGCCTCGCGATCGGCGGCACCGCGACCCTCGTGTGCACGACCCTGCTGTTCTGGGCGTCGTCCGCGCCCTCCACGGCGAAGGTGGTCCCCGACCTGGTCGGGCCCACGCTCCGGCGGATCTCCGGCCTGGTGGAGCAGGCGGACGGCTCCGGCTTCGACCTGCTCCTGTCCACCGTCGTGGCCAACCCGCTGGTGATGCTCGCGGCCGACCTGTGGAGCGCGGGCGTCGCGGTGGTGCTGCTCTGCGCCGTGCCCCTGGTGCTCGCCCGTCCGGACCGGCGGACCGTCCGGACCGGACTCCTCACCGCCGCCGTCGTCGTGGCGGCCGTCGTGGTGCTCCAGGTGGTGCTGCGGCTGGTGATGAAGTCGGCTCCCGCCGACCTGCGGGCGACCGACGGGTTCGTCTGGATCGCCCGCGTCCGGCAGATCGCTATCATCCTGGTCGCGGTCTTCGCGGCGGCGGTCGTCACGGCCGCGCGCCGCGGCACCGCCGCCGCTGTCGTCGCCGCGCTGGCCACCAGCCTGTTCAGCGCGCTCGCGTTCTGGGGGCTGACGATCGCGGGCGCCTGCGTGAGCGCCGTGCGGCTCACCGAGACCCGCTGCGCCGTGACCGTCCCGTACGTCACCGCGCAGGTGCTGCGCATGGTCCTGCTCGACGGCGTCGTGGTCGCCGTCGTCGGCGTCGCACTGGGCACGGCCGTGCGCCGAGCCCGTGCCGTGCCGGTCCCGGTGGGAGCACCGGGCGGGCGCGCGGCCCTCGTCGCGCTGGCGGCCGTCGCGGTGCTCGTGGTGCTCCCGCACGAGGAGGCGGTCACGCCCACCGCGCCGCCACCGACCACCACCGCCGTCGACGAGCCCGCCGCGCTCCGGGCGTGGTGGCTCGGTCGCGGCCAGGAGGCCGTGTCCGCCGTCGTGTCCGCCACCAGGAAGGTCGACGACGCCATCGGCGCGGGCGACGCCGCCGCGCTCGGCCAGGCGTGCCTTGGCTTGGCCACCGCCGTGGAGACGGGCCGGGGGACCCCGTCGCCGCCCGCCGCGGCGGCCGGTGAGCACTGGACGGGCCTGCTGGACGCCTTCGGCGCGACCGCGGCGGGGTGCCGCGACCTGAGCGAGGGCGTGGCGGGCGCCGACGAGCGGATGACGACCGCCCTGGGCTCGGCGGTGTCGCACGTCAACGCGCTGGTGGACCTCGTCGACGACTGATCCTCGCGCACCATCGGGTGATGCGGCGAATGGAGCAGCGGAAGGCCGGGTAGCCCTCCGGTGAGGCGTCCACACCGGACGCCGTCGAGGGAGGGTCCGAGCCATGGGTATCGGCGACAAGTTCGACGCGCTCAAGGACAAGGCCAAGGACGCGCTGGGCGACCACGGCGACAAGGTCGACCAGGGCGTCGACAAGGCGGGCGACTTCGCCGACGACAAGACCGGCGGCAAGTACTCCGACCAGATCGACCAGGGCCAGGAGAAGGCCAAGGAAGGCCTCGACCGGTTCGGTCAGCGCTAGCTCCGGGCGCTTGACGAGGCCTCCCCCGCCACGACGGGGGAGGCCTCCGCCGCGCGGTCGTCAGAAGCGTCGTCGGCGGCGGGCGGTCGCCAGACCCGCGGTGACGGGGCCGACGAGGTCGTGCGCCAGGTCCGGGTGCAGGCCCGCCCAGTCGGCGAGCTCCCGGTAGTGCTCCTCGGCCTCGGCCCACCGGTTGGCCCTGCCCAGCGCCTTGGCCAGGACGTGCCGGGTGAACGCGGTGACCGGGTGTTCGGCGCCCAGGGTGCCGCGCGCATCGGCGAGCAGCTCGGCCAACGCCTCGGCCGCGTGGTGCGGTGACGGCGCGGCCGTCTCGATGACCAGGCCTCTCTGGGCGATGATCCACTGGTCGACCCGCGCGGTGCGGCGGTCGTCGTGGGCGAGGCCCTCGCGGGCCAGCCGCAGGCAGAGCAGCCGGTCGACCGGATCGCGCACGACGGCGGACAGCCGCAGCAGCGCCTCGGCGGAGGGGCGGGTCGCGGTGGGCAGGGCACGAGCCAGGTCGTCGTAGGCGATGTCGGCCCGCCACGCGGCGAGCAGGCGGGTCCCGCGCCGATCGAGCGAGGCCGCCAGGTAGATCGCCGTGGTCAGGACGGCGGGCTCGTCGGGGGCGCACACCCCGCGCAGCCCCCGCAGCACCCGGTACAGCTCCACCGAGGCCCGCCGGTGGTGCCCGGCCCTGTCCAGGGCGAGAGCACGTCGGCCGCGCTCCACGAGGTCGGCCGCGCCGTCGAGGCCCGCGGGAGGTGCCGGTGGCTCGGGGGCGGGCTCACGCGGCACGGGGGCGAGGGCGAGCCTGTCCTGCAACGCGGCGTGGCGGAACCGGTAGACACCGCCGTGGCGGCGCAGCACCCGCCGGTCCCGAGCGTCCTCCAGGAACCTCAGCGGTCGCCACGGCAGTCGGCCCCGTGCGGCCAGCGCCACGCCCGCGACCACCGACCAGCTCCACGAGCGCAGGCAGACCTCGCGGGCCAGGAACACCGTGACGAGCAGGACGGCCAGCGCGCCCGCGTAGCGGCGGTCCTCGGGGGTGGACTGCGACAGCACCAACGGCAGGGCCAGGACCGAGGCGGCGGTGATCCGCACGACGGAGGACACCAGGTCCGCGCGCAGCACGGCGCGGGGGTGCTCGGCGCGGTCACCTCGCCAGGTGTCGGCGGGCTCCGAGGCTTCGGCCTCGGTGATCGCGTCGGCGTGGACCAGGACGACCAACACCAGGACCACCAGCGCGCCGACCCCGCCCGTCAGTCCGGGGTGGCCGCCGGTCGCCAACCCGACCGCGGCCCCGGCCGCGAAACCGAGACCGGTCAGCACGGCGACGCCTCGCCCGCCGAGGACGGTGGGTGCCCACAGGTCGCCCAACCGGACCCCGGTCGGCGCGTCGGGTGCCGGGCGACCCCAGCGGGAGCTGGACTCGTCGAACAGACCGCACAGGGCGCCCACGCCCGCGCCGCACGCCACACCCGCACAGACACCCGCTCGGACCGCGATCCAGAACAGGGCGCTGGAGTTCTCGTCGGGGAACCAGGTCAGACCCACGAACGCGCCGACCACCGCACCCAGCACGGCGCCCGCGGCGGCGGTGAGCAGCGCGGTGACGACGACGTCGAGGAGGACGTCACGGGCACCGCGCCGCGCGCCGCGCGCGGTCCACGAACTCCGGCGCCACCGCGACGCGTCCCGGTGCCCCACGACCATGCCGGTGGCGACCGCGGCCGCCACCGCACCCAGCAGGGCGCCGACCGCGACCGCGGTGACCGCCGCGGTCGGCGCGGACTGTCCGCTGACCGTCCGCACGGAGTTCTCGACCATCGAGTACGGCACCAGCCACAGGCGGGCGAGGAAGTCGTCCTCGTCGAACGGCGGGTGCTCGGGGAGTGCGCCGATCGCGAGCCTGGCGAGCGCGGTGGCGACGCTGCCGGTGACCAGGCCGGTCAGCGCGCCGAGCAGGAGACCGAAGCGCCACCGGGGCACGAGCAGGTACAGCCGCCACCACGCGATCCCGTGCCGGTCGTCCTCGGACATGCGGGTGGCCAGGTGCTCCAGCCAGCCGTGCACGCGCTCGGGGCTCCACCGCGACCTGGCGTAGGCGACCTGCGGGAAGCGGCCGAACAGGTGTCGGGTCACCGAGTCCGCGTCCGGCAGCTCCAGGAGTTCCCCCGGCGTGCTCCTCGGCGACTCGTAGACCTTCGCGGCGAGCGTGAGCGTCAGCGGCGTCGCCAGTGCCACCGCGACCGGGGACGTCGGGTCGTCCAGGGCGCGCACCACCGGTCGCCACCGCTCGACGTCACCGCCCGAGGGGAAGACCCTGGTCAACCAGCTCACGGCCGCCGCGCGGGGCAGCGGTTCGAGGACGACGGCCGCCGCGTCGCGCACCGCGGTCCCGTCGGCGGGGTAGGCGTCCGTCCTGGAGGTCAGGACGACGGCCTGGCCGTGCCACAGGTCGTCGTTGAGCACCGCGAGGAGGTCTCCGCGCCGCGCCGGGGCGACCTCGTCCAGTCCGTCGAGCAGCAGCACCAGCCGGTTGGTCTCCCGCAGCGCGGTGGCCAGGTCGTCGGCACTCGGGCGCCGTCGGCGGGTGCGCAGCTCGGGGAACTGGTCGACCACGCCGTCGGTGACCCAGTCGGTGAAGTCGCGGCCCTCGGGCCAGGTGCTCAGGTCGAGCAGGACCGGCACGGCACGCCTGTGCTCGGCCGAGTCGAGCAGGCCGCGGGCGAAGGTGTGCAGCCAGTCGGTCTTGCCCGCGCCGCCGTCGCCGCGGACGACCAGCCGCCGGGAGGGGACCCGGTCGAAGACGCGCACGTACTCCAGCGGATCGCCGGTGCCCGTGCCGAGGGTGGCGAGGTGGACGCGGTGGCGGCTCGCGTCGGGATCGGAGCGCCACACCTGGGGGAGCGCGGGCAGGCCGGGGAACAGGCGGTTCTCCCGCACGTGCCGCCGCACCCGCGCGTCGAGCCGCCCGCGCAACGCCTCGACGGCCTGGTCGAGGCGGGCGGGCTCGGCCAGCATCGCCTCCACCGACGCGGCCCGGCGGCGGGGTGCCTCCTGGACGACGAGCAGCACCGCGGTGAGCACCCACAGGACGATCACCAGGGTGTAGGCGTGCGGTCGGAGCACGTCCAGCGGCGGGGGAGCGGATTCACCGGTCGCGACGTTGATCACGATCGCGGTGAGCGTGGCGAGGGTGCTCGTCGCCAGGCCCGTGAGGACCACCCCAGCCGGCACGCGCATGGTTCCAGTGAAGCGTCGATGACCTGTCGTGGACGAGGAGTGTCGCCCTATCGGGCGTACCGGCCCGACTCGGTCACCCCACCCTGCCCGCGTCGGGTCCCGCGCCTCGTGCGCGGCGGGCACCGTCGCGGGCTTCCAGTCCTGGACCAGCCGCCTCGCCACCGGGCTCGTCGTCCGGCGCACGACCACCAGGGCGCCCCCGCGACAAGCAGGTCCCCGCCCAGCCCGGCGCGGGAGGGGGTGCCTGTCCACCAGCCCGTCGCGCAGGCGTGGAACACCCGCCGCACGGGCGTGAAGGGCCTGATGACCTGGTCGATCGACTGGGACGGGTCGAAGGGCCGCACCTTCCGCACCAGCGGGGAGGTGTCGCGGGGCCGGTGGGCACGACCGCGGGCGCGGGCCGCTCGACCTGCGCCCGCGGCGCGGTTGGTTAGGGTTCGGGGCATGTTGACGGTCGGGATCGTGGGTGGCCAGGACGCCGAGACCGCCGCGTCGCGGCTGCGGGCGCTGGGGGTGGCGGCCGTGCTGGGGTCGGGCTCCGCGGTCGCGTTCCGGATCGCCACGTCCGACACGTCGGGCGACACGCGGTTCGTCGACGCCGTCCTCACCGCCGACGAACCGGTGCACGCCCAGGTCGAGCGACTGTGGTCCACGCGGCTGCGCCCGTGGTCCGAGGCACTGGCCGGGAGCGCGCCCGGCCGCCGTCCGCCGCGCGTCGTGGACCACGACCCCCGGTGGGAGTGGGCCGGACGGCGGGGGATCGACCGGGTCCGGTCCGCGCTGACGGGCCTCGACCCGGCCGGGGTGTTCCGCTACGACCACATCGGCTCGACGTCCGTGCGCGGACTGGACGCCAAGCCGTTCATCGACCTCCAGGTCCGCGTGCCGCGCCTACCGGACCCCGAGGACGTCGACCCGGTCATGGCCGCGATCGGCTTCCTCCCCGGCACGGGCGTCCACCGCGACCTCCCGCGCGACCCCGAGGTCGCGGCCGACGACGTGTGGGCCACGCGGCTGTTCGTCTCGCCGGACCCGCTGTCCCCGACGATCGTCCACGTCCGCCGCCTGGACTCGCCGCGGGGCGACCACACCGTGTGGTTCCGCGACTGGCTGAAGGCCCACCCCGACCAGCGCGACCGCTACGCGGAGGTCAAGGCCGCCGGTGCCGCGGAGCACGCGGGCGACACCGACCACGACGACTACACCCGTGCGAAGACCGTCTTCTTCGACGAGGTCCACGAGGCGTTCGAGCAGTGGGCGCGTCGCTAGCGCGGTGACAGCACCGGGCAAGCGCGCGGTGATCACCGTTCCCCTGAGCGAGACCCCGCTGCTGGTGGCGGTCGTCCGCACCGGCACCGGGGTCAGCGCACCGCGTAGTCCTTGAGGGCGAACGGCAGCGTGAGGCTCCCGAAGTCCGGGAGGTCGTCGTCGGCCGCGTCCCGCGGCGCGGAGTTCAGCTCCAGCGCGATGTCCTGGTTGCGGACGGCGTAGTCGCGCAGGGCGTCCTCGTAGGCCGCCAGCCCCCTCGGCAGGTCGTCGCGGTGCGCCGCGAGTTCCCCGGCCAGCACGTACGCGCCGACCATGCCGACGCTGGTGGCCTGCCCCGTGCCCAGGGAGACGGCGTACCCGGCGTCGCCGACCAGCACGACCCGCCCGCGCGACCACCCGTCCACCCTGACCTGGCTCAGCCGGTAGAAGTGGAAGTCGTCGGCGTCCATCATGTGCTCCACGATCCGCGGGACCACCCAGCCGCCGTCGGCCACGCGGTCGGCCAGCAGCCGCTTCTGGCCGTCGACGTCGCGCACGTCGCCGACGGCCTCCGGAGCGCTGAAGCCGAGGTAGGCCCGCGCGGGCTCGTCCGCGCTCAACCCCATCACCAGCGCGCCGATGAACGGGTCCTCCCGCTGGTACACCACCTCCCAGCGTTCGAGACCGAGGAAGTTCGGCATGCTGAACACCGCCACGTGCAGGTCGCCGAACTCCCGCACGAACCGCTCGTCCGGGCCGAAGGCGGTGCGCCGCACCCCCGAGCCCACCCCGTCGGCGCCGACCACCACCTCGAAGCGGCGGGGTGCGGCGGTGGCGAACGCGACGTCGACGCCCGACCCGTCCTGGACCAGCGAGGTGACGGAATCGCCGAACAGGTGCTCGACCCGGTCGCCCACGGCGTCGCGGAGCACCCGGCACAGGTCGTCGCGCAGGACCTCGACGTCGGGGCTGTCGAGCCGGCCGCTAGTCAGGGTGCCGGTGGTGCTGCGGAAGGTCTCCCGCCCGGAGGAGTCGACCACCGCGATGCCCGCCAGTCTCGTGGCCCGGTCGCGGAGCGCGGCGGCGACGCCCATCCGCTCCGCGACCTCCAGCGCGGGCCCGCGCACGTCGACCGCGTGGCCACCCGGCCGCGGCCGGGGCGCCACCTCGACCACCGTGACGTCGAAGCCGTGGCGGTCGAGCCAGTAGGCGGTGGTGAGGCCGGAGATGCCCGCGCCGGAGACCAGCACGCGCGGGCGATCGGGGGATTCGTGGTTCGTGGAGTTCACGAGAACGACCGTAGGCAGCCCTGACCGAGCTGTCCAAGACATAGAATGACGACTTGTGATGCTCTCAAGGCAACGGTGCTGACGCCGTGGAACTCCGCCACCTGCGCTACTTCGCGATCATCGCCGAGGAGCAGAACTTCCGGCGCGCCGCGGCCAGGCTGCACGTCTCGCAGTCCCCGCTGAGCAGGCAGATGAAGGACCTCGAAGAGGAGATGGCCGTCGAGCTGTTCGAGCCGGACGGCCGCGGGATCAGGCTCACCGCCGCCGGGAAGGTCTTCGCGGACCGGGCCCGGAGCATCCTCGCGAGCGTCGACGCGGCGGTGGAGGAGGCCAAGGGCGTCGCCGACGGCAGGCTCGGCACGGTGGTCATCGGCTTCGAGCAGGGGGCCACGTTCACCGGCGCGCTGGCCTCGCTCATGGCGGCGTTCCGCAGGCGCGCCCCGCGCGTCGGGCTCCAGCTCGTCGCGATGACCGGCGCCCAGCAGTGGAACGCCCTGCGCGACGGGACGATCTCGTTCGCCTACGGGACGAGCCGCCCCGACGACGACGCGCTGGTCTCCCTGGAGATGACCAGCGACCGGCTCGGGCTGCTGCTCGCGTCCGACCACCGGCTCGCGTCCCGCGCGGAGGTCCGGCTGCGGGACCTGGTGGGGGAGCGGGTGGTCCTCGAACCGCGCGAGGCCAACCCCGGTCTGCACGCCGACGTCGTGGCCGCCGCCCGCGCGCACGACGTCGCGCTCGGCGCGATGGCGGAGGTCCCCGACCTGGAGGCGCTGCTCGCGCTGGTGGCGGTGGGCGACGCGGTCACGTTCCTCGCCCGGCGGACGGCGGACCTGGTGGCCCCGCTCAGCTCGATGGTCTGGCGCCCGGTCGCCGACCTCGACGTCGCGCTGTCCGACGTCGTCACCTGGCGGGTGAGGGACGCGGCCACGCCCGTGGTGCGGGCCCTCGTCGAGAGCGCGGAGGAGGTCCGGCCGCTGCTGAGCCCCGACGCCTGACGGCGTGCGCCCCGGTCAGTCCGGGTGGCGGACCAGCGACGCGAGGACGACCTCCCGCGTCGCACCGACCGTGGCGGAGAAGGCGGCCGGGTCCCGGCCGATGCGCTCGGCGCCCGAGCGCATGGCACCGGACAGCAGCTCCACGACGAGGGGCACGTCGCCGACGTCGCGGAACTCCCCGCGCGCGACGCCGTCCCGGACGACGGCCTCCACCTCGACGACGATCGCGTGGAACGGGCCGTCCGGCCCCTTCGGCACCTCGGCGACCAGCGGACCGGAGCCCGGTCGGAACATCAGCTGCATGGCCTGGTCCGTGGACGCCTCCAGGACCGCCTCGACGATCTCCCGCACCCGGTCCGCGGCCGGGTCCGCGGACCGGCGGGCGATCGAGGAGACCCGGTCCACGACGGGCGCGCACGCCCGTTCGGTCAGCGCCAGGACGAGCGCCCCCTTGTCGCGGGCGTAGTTGTACAGCGTGTTGCGCGCGAGCCCGGCCCGAGCCGCGATGTGGCCCATGGTGATCGAGTCGTAGTCGCGTTCGAGCAGCAGGTCGCGCACCGCCCCGGCGAGGTCGGACCACACCATCTCGTGGTGCTGTTCGATGCTGGCTCCCCGGATGCGCGGCACCCGATCATCCTCCTCCACCGGCGCCGAGGGCCGCTAGCGAGCCGTGGCGGCGCTCGCCAGGTGCTGGTTCTCCTGGTGCGCCGCGGTGAGCGTGACGTGGCTGAGGCGCCAGCCGTTCTCCGTGCGGACCGCCTGGTCGTCGTAGAAGCCGACCACCAGCCAGCGGTTCGGGCCGTCGCCCGCGACCTCGGCCGGGACCCAGTGCTCGGCGCGGACGTGCGCGTGGATCGTCGCGGTGTCGCCGTCGACCTCGACGACGTGGCCGGTGATGGCGTGGTGGGTCGCCGTGAAGGGGGCGAAGGCGCCGCGGAGGACCTGGACGTAGTCGGCGAGCGGCACGGTCATCGGGGGGATTCCCGCGACGGACTCGAAGTCGAGCGTCACCGGGTCGGTGAAGACGAGGCCGGGCAGTTCGGTGTACTCCTTCAGGTCCGCGATGTCGGCGTAGCGGCTGAGCAGTTCGACGAGGTCGGCGCGGTCGGCGGGTGAGGTCATGGGAAGTCCTTCTCCACGGGGTCGGCGGCGGTCGCGCCCTTTACGCGACAACCTGTCGTAAACATTACGACAGATTGTCGTTAAAACCGGCCCCGTGTGACCCCGTTCACGGCCCGCTGTCGCTCCCACCTGCGCTTTCCCGGCGATTTACATCGTTGGCACAACGTTGTAAAAACGCTACGCTCCGATCAGCCCCTCTTCGTGCTCGACACCTCAGGCCGCACCCACCCCGCACCGGGAGCACAGCCATGTCGATTCCACGCCGAACGTTCCTCCGAGGCGGTCTGCTGACCGCGGGCGGGGCGCTGGTGGTCGAGCGCGCCGCCACCGCGCGGGCCGCCACCCCGCACCACCCCGTGAACCGCCCGCCCCCGCGCCCCTCCTCCTACCTGCGCCTCCCTCCGGGCGCGGTGCGCCCGACCGGGTGGCTCGCGACCCGGCTCGACCGCCAGGTCACCGGACTGACCGGGCGCTACCAGGAGTTCTCCCACTTCCTCCGCTTCGCCGACACGGGCTGGACCCGGCCCGACCTCGACGGCTGGGAGGAGGTGCCCCACTGGCTGCGCGGCTACGGCGACCTCGGCTACGTGACCGGCAACGAGCGCGTGCTCGGCGACACCGAGCGGTGGATCGACGCCATCGTCGCCACCCGGGCCTCCGACGGGTACTTCGGGCCGTCGAGGCTGCGCACCGCGCTGAACGGGCACGCCGACCTGTGGCCGCACATGCCCGTGCTGCACGCCCTGCGCTCGTGGGCCGAGCACCGCGGCGACACCCGGATCGACGGGATGCTGACCCGGTACTTCCGGTTCGTGGCGGCCCAGCCCGACGGGGTGTTCTCCGACGGCTGGGGCGCCACGATCGACGTCCTCTACTGGCTGTTCAACCGGACCGGCGACACCGCCCTGCTCGACCTGACCAGGCGCGTCCACCAGCACTCGGCGAACTGGGTCGACCGGATCGCGAGCCCGCACAACGTGAACTTCGCGCAGGGGTTCCGGGAGCCCGCGCAGTTCTGGCAGCTCTCGGGGGACGACCGGCACCGGGCGTCCGCCCACCGCACCTACGACTCGGTGATGACCTCCTACGGGCAGTTCCCCGGCGGCGGGTTGGCGGGCGACGAGAACTCCCGGCCCGGCTGCGGCGACCCCCGGCAGGGGTTCGAGACGTGCGGGGTCGTGGAGTTCATGGGCAGCCACGAACTGCTGCTGCGCACGACCGGCGACCCGGTGCGGGGCGACCGCACCGAGGAGCTGGCGTTCAACCTGCTGCCCGCCTCGCTGGACCCGCAGGGCAAGGCCGTGCACTACGTGACCAGCGCGAACGGGGTGCGCCTCGACAACTCCCCGAAGAGGCGGCGGCAGTTCCAGAACGGGTTCGCGATGCAGGCGTACGTGCCCGGTGTCGACGACTACCGGTGCTGCCCGCACAACTACGGCCAGGGCTGGCCGTACTACGTCGAGGAGATGTGGCTCGCCACGCCCGACGGCGGTCTCGCCGCCGCGCCGCGCGGACCGTCCCGCGTCAGCGCGAAGGTGGGGGACGGGACGGTCGTCACCGTCGTGGCGGACACCGGCTCCCCGTTCACCGACACCATCACGTTCACCCTGACCACGCCGAGGGCGGTGGCCTTCCCGTTCTCCGTGCGGATTCCGGGGTGGTGCCCGAACCCGGTGCTCACGGTCAACGGGACCGCGGTGGCGGCGCCGGGCGGCCCGCGGTTCGCGTCGGTGGACCGGACGTGGACGACCGGCGACCAGGTCGTGCTGCGGCTGCCGATGACCCCTCGGACGAGGGTGTGGACGCGCAACCACAACGCGGTGTCGGTCGACCTCGGGGCGCTCACGTTCTCGCTGCGCGTCGAGGAGCGGTGGAACCGGTACGCGGGCAGCGCCGACTGGCCGGAGTACGAGGTGGAGCCGGGCTCGGCGTGGAACGTCGGCCTCACGCCGGACCAGCGGTTCGTCGTGTCGTCCGGCGGCTCGCTGACCGACCCGTTCACGCTCGCGACCGCGCCCGTGCGGATCAGCGCCCGCGTCCGGGACATCCCGGACTGGGAGGTCGACAGCGAGAACGTCGTCGGCACGCTGTCCGACGGGCCCGTGGCGACCACGGGGGCGGAGCGGACCGTCGAGCTGGTGCCGATGGGAGCGGCCCGGCTGCGGATCACCGCGTTCCCGCAGACCGGCGGCACCAGGACGTGGGGCACGCCCGGCGTCCTGTGCCGGGTGCAGAACGAGAACAGCGACAAGGTCCTGTCCACGTCGGACGCTCGGGTCGTGCAGTTCGCCGACGACGGGGGCGCCGACCACCGGTGGACGCTGGTCGACAACGGCGACGGGTGGTTCCGGCTGAGGAACGTCCACTCCGGCAAGGTGCTGGCCGTGGACCGGATGTCCACGGCGGACTCGGCGAGGGTGGTGCAGTTCGACGACAGCGGCACCCCCGACCACCTGCGGAGGCTGTCGTGATCAGGGGTGTCGTCGCGTCGCTGCTCATCACCCTCGCCCCCGTCGCACCGCCCAGCACCGACACCGGCCCCTCGGCGGCGGCCGTGGTGTGCGTGCTGTCCTGCGACACCCTGGACCCCTCGCGGGCGCGGCAGGAGACCTTCCCCGTGCCGGAGCGCCGGGTCAACGGCCGCCGGGTCGTCCTGCACGTGTCCGACGCCGACGGGATGGGCTGGGCGTCCGTCGACGGCGGCGTCACCGGCGACGGGGTCTGGCTGGACCGGTCCTGGGACGGCGGCGCCACCTGGGAGGGGCTGCTCGGCCGGGCGACCGTCCCCGGCTCGTGGACCGGGACCAGGACGCTCATGTACAACGTGACCGATCCGGTGGCCCACCAGCGCGGCCTGCTGAGGGCCTGCGGCGACGGCGCGGGCGTGGTGTGCACGGACTGGATCTACCCGACCGTGTGCGACGTGACCTGCGACCGCACCGACGCGGGCCAGGCCGACGGCGACACGCAGCCGGTGCCGTCGACCACGCTGTTCGGCCGGGTGATCCGGCTGCACGTCGACCGGAACGCCATGGCCTGGGGCACGATCGAGGCAGGCGGACCCGGTGACGAGGTCTGGCTCGACCGGTCGTGGGACTCCGGCGCCACCTGGCCGGGCGGCTCCTCGCTCGGCCGCACCGGCGTCACGGCGGGGGCGGGCACCCGCACCGCGATGTTCGCCACCCGCGACCCGCGCGGCAGGCACTACGGCGGCGCGGTCCGGGCGTGCGGCCGGGAGGCCGCGCACGCGCAGGGGAGCTGCACCGCCTGGGCACGCCCGACGCCGACCCGCACGGCGGCGGCGGCCGACGCGCTGGCCTACTCCTACGACCCGTACACGGCGTGGTGGCCGAGCAGCTGGTGGAACTCGGCGGCGACCCTCACCGCGCTGACCGCCTACGCCGCCCGCACGGGCGACCACCGGTACGACTGGATGATCGCCCGCACCTTCGACGTCAACCGCGGCCCGTTCGCCGCGGGCCAGCGCGGCTCCGACCCCGTCGAGGGCGACTTCATCAGCCGGTCGATCGACGACACGGCCTGGTGGGGGCTCGCGTGGATCGGGGCGTACGACCTGACCCGCGACACCCGGTACCTGTCGATGGCCACCACCATCGCCGCCTACGTCCACCGGTTCTGGGACACCGGCACGTGCGGCGGCGGCGTGTGGTGGGACCGCGAGCGCACCTACAAGAACGCGGTCACCGCGGGCCTGTACCTGCGGCTCGCGGCGGCGCTGCACAACCGGACGCCGGGCGACACCCTGTGGGCGCGGCGGTCGAGGACGGCGGCGGACTGGTACCTGGCCAGCGGGATGGTCAACGCCTCCGGCCTGGTCAACGACGGCCTCACCGCCGACTGCCGCAACAACGGGCAGACGGTCTGGACGTACAACCAGGGGCTGGGCATCGGCGGACTCCTGGAGACCTGGCGCGCGACCGGTGACGCGCGCTACCTCGCCGAGGCCCGCCGGCTGGCCGACGCGGGCACCACCAGCCCGGTGCTCGTGGTCGCGGGTGTGCTCACGGAGTCGTGCGACACCGGAACGCGGGCGTGCGACGACAACCAGAAGCAGTTCAAGGGCGTCTTCGCCCGCTACCTGGCCGACCTCGCGCAGGTCACGGGGTCGGCGGCCTACCAGCGGTTCGGCGAGGCGCAGTCCGACTCGATCTGGACCGCCGACCGCGACCCGCTCAACCGGCTGGGGCAGCGGTGGGCGGGCGGCAGCCCCAACCAGGTCGACTGGCGAACCCAGGCCAGCGGCCTTGAGGCGCTGACCGGGTGACCCCGGCGTCGCCCGGCCCGGCGCGCACGGGTCAGGCGACGCAGAACTCGTTGCCCTCGGGGTCGTTCATCACGACGTGGCCGAGGCGCCCGTCGTAGAGCTCCTCGCCCACGACCGTCGCCCCGGCCCCGACCAGCTCCACCACCTTCGCCCTGATCAACCGCTCCCGCTGCGCCAGGTCCCACGGCGGCTCGCCCGCCACCCGGACGTCGACGTGCACCCGGTTCTTGGCCGACTTCGGCTCGGGCACCCGGAGGAACCCGATCGCGGGCCCCACGCCGTCGGGGTCGACGATCGACGCGCCGTCCGGTGCGTCGTAACCGGGTTCGTCCACGTAGCCGAGCGCGAAGGCCCAGAAGGCGGCGAGGCGGTGGGGATCGGCGGCGTCGCAGCCGAGCGTCCAGTGCGTGGCCATGCCGACGAGGCTACGTCGAAGACCGCCGTCGGACCCGCTGCTCGGGTGAAACACCCCTCGCGGGTCCACGGCGGTCAGTAAGGTCTCGCCAGTCCGTTCGAGACCTCACCGGGGAGAGACGTGGTTCCACCGCTGCGGCAGTCGTTGGGAGTGGTCACCGCCGCGCTGGCGGTCACCGCCTGCTCGGTGCGGGCGCGGCCCGCCCAGGTCGGGGAGGTGTCGGTGCCCACGTCGTCGTCGGTCGCGGTGCGGACGTTCCCCGAGGGCGCGGCGGCCGACTACCAGCTCGGCGGCGCCTACCCGCCACCCGCGGGCGTCACGGTGGTGGTGCGCGACAGCACCGCCGAGCCCGCCGAGGGGCTCTACAACGTGTGCTACGTCAACGCGTTCCAGACCCAGCCCGCCGACCGCGACCTGTGGCTGGGCGAGCACGCCGACCTCGTCCTGCGCGGGCGGGACGGCAGGCCGGTCGTCGACCCGGACTGGCCGGACGAGATGGTCCTCGACACCTCCACCGTCGAGAAGCGCGCCCGGCTCGCCGTGATCGTCGGCACCACCGTCGGCAGGTGCGCCGGCGCGGGCTTCGACGCCGTGGAGTTCGACAACCTCGACTCCCACACCCGCTCCTCCGGGGCGGTCACCGCCGAGAACAACCTGGCCCTCGCGGCGCTGCTCGTCGAGTCGGCCCACGACAAGGGGCTGCTCGCCGGGCAGAAGAACGCCGCCGAGCTGGGGGAGCGCGGCAAGGACGAGGTCGGGTTCGACTTCGCCGTCGCCGAGGAGTGCGTGGCGTTCGAGGAGTGCGAGCGGTACACCGCCGTCCACGGGAAGCGGGTGCTGGCCGTGGAGTACACCGACAACCTCCCGCCGGGCGGGGCGTGCGCGGCGCCGGAGCGCCCGCGCTCGACCGTCGTCCGCGACCGCGGCCTGGTGCGGCCCGGCGAGCGCGGCTACTCCTACCACCGCTGCTGACGTGCGAACGCCGGCCGGGCGGGCCCGAGGGCCTGCCCGACCGGCGTGGTCGGCCCTACCGCGGCGCGGTCACGTCACGGGTAGCTCACCACGTTCACCGGCACGGTGCCCGGAGGCGTCACCCCGCCGGTGTCGTTGATGACGTGGGTGATCGTGCCCTGGTAGTTCAGCGAGACCGTGCACAGGCTGTGGAAGCGCACGTTCGGGTTGTTCGGCACCTCGAAGGCGTTGTACGCGCTCACCGAGGGGTTGACGTTGAAGAAGTTGTAGCTGCCCAGCCCCCACGCCTCGTGGGAGGTGACGTTGTCCGCGACCTTGTAGGCCGCGTACCCGTTGCGGCCGCTCGGCCGGTTCCAGCTCGCCTGGTTGGGCACGTCGTAGGGCATCTCGTTCTGGAAGAAGATCGTCTTGCCGCCCTGGCCGTTCCAGATGACCTGCGTCTTCTGGTAGTGCTCCACGAACAGGCCGGTCGCCAGCACGTTGTTGCCGTTGACGATCAGGCCGGTGTCGCCCTTGGCCTGGGTCCACCCCCACGTGCCCGCGTTGCCGTGGTCGGCGCGCCAGGCCCAGATGTGGTCGATGATCGTGTTGTGGCTGTTGACGACCAGGCTGGTCGTCGCGTTGCCCGCGATCGACCCGCCGATGCGGAAGAACACGTCCTGCAACGTCGTCGGGTTGCTCGCGTGGTTCGCCGAGGACCCGGACGGGCCGACGGTCAGCAGCGCCGCCGAGTTCGTCAGGCCGGCGTCGAACAGGACGCCCTTGATCCGGACGCCGTCGACGTCGGCGACCTGCATGGCGTTGACCCCGTTGTCCGGGATCAGCGTCGGGTAGCCGATGCCCAGCACGACGGTGTTGGGCCGCGTGACGTTGAGCGTCTGGTTCAGGTGGTAGATGCCGGGGGTGAAGAACAGGTTGCAGCCCGCCGACAGCGCGGAGTTGATGGACGACGCGGTGTCGCCCGCCTTCACCACGTAGAACTGGCTCATCGGGATCGACGTGCCGGGGGTGGAGCCGTTCGCCCAGCTCGCGCCGGAGGCGTTGGTGCGCAGCGCGGGCGTGAACACCCGGTACTTGCCGGTGTTGTCGAGGTACAGGTAGGGCACGTCGCGGGAGACCGGCGTGGTCGCCAGGGTGGTCTCCGGCGGGTTCGGGAACGTGGTCGGCGGGGCGCCGGGGGTGCCCGAGAAGACCATGTTCCACACGCCGCCCGCCCAGCTGCCGAGGTTGCTGTCGCGGGTGTACCACTGCTGCTGGGAGATCGACGCGGTCTCGCCGGACACCTTCGAGTCGGCGATGTAGCCGCCGCTGGCGAAACCGTAGCTCGCCGGGTAGAGCTGGAGGTTGCCGCGGATGTCCATGCGGCGGAACGGCGCGGCCTGCGCGACGGCCCAGCGGTTGGAGCCGCCGATCGGGTTCACGGCCATGTTCTCCGCGGAGCGCCAGAAGTTCTGGAGCGCCACGCCCTTGTCGGACTCGTTGAACGCGTCGACGGTGATGGCGCCGTTGATGACCACGTCACCGGGGTTCTGGCCGAGGCCCGCGACCGAGGTGTAGTAGCCGACGTCGTCGTGGACGCTGTAGGCGCCGGGCTTGAACAGGTGCGCGATCCGGCCGTTGCCCATCTGGTGGGCGAGGGTGTCCTTCTGCGCGTTGAAGTCCGCGTCGAGCTGCGCCTGGATGGACGTGGCCGACATGCTCGGGTCGAAGATCCGGGTGTTCGGGCCGAAGTTCGGCACGTCGGGCTGCGTCGGGCAGCCCGCGGAGGTGCCGATCGTGTAGGTCGCGCTCGCCACCGCGGAGTTCGCGAGACCGGACTTGACGCCGATGGCGTTGACCGTCCGCGACGACGAGACCGTGATCGGGCCGCTGTACAGCGTCGAGGACGCCGTGGGCGTGGACCCGTCGGTGGTGTAGCGGATGGCCGCACCGGAGGTGGACGTGGAGATCGTCACCGTCTGCGCGGACGAGTACTGGCCGCCCGCCGGGCTGAACGTCGGCGTCGCGACCGGCGTGCCGATGACGTACGCCGCCGTCGCCACCGCGGACGTCGTCGACCCGGACTTCAGGCCGATCGCCTTCACCGTGGTGTTCGACGAGACGGTGATCGGGCCGCCGTAGACCGTCGAGGACGCCGAGGGGGTGGACCCGTCGGTGGTGTAGCGGATGGTCGCGCCGGAGGTGGCGGTGGAGATCGTCACCGACTGCGCCGACGGGTAGGTGCCCGCCGCGGGGGAGAAGGTCGGCGTGGCGACCGTCGTGGACCCGCCGCCGTGGGTGTAGGAGAAGTGCGGCGTGTCGTACTGCGGGCCGCCCTTCTCGTAGGTGAACCAGTAGTCGACCGCGCTGCCGGTGGACAGGCCGCTGATGGTGCGCCGCCACGTGCCTCCGCTGAGGTCCATGCGGAAGTTCTGCTGGCCCTGCCCCGCGACGACGTAGTGGATGTCGACGTAGAGCGCGGCGGTGGTCGGGGTGAACGAGACCTGCGCCTGGGTCGCGTTCACCGACGCGGCCGACTGCGTGTAGTCGTCGGCCGCGGCGGCGACGGACGCCCCCGTGACGGTCGAGGACAGGGCCAGTGCGAGCGCGACGACGGCCGCACGCCAGCGCGACCGGCGCCGGACGGTTTTCTGCGGGCTCCGATTCACGGGGGCGCCACCTCCAAGCAGGGAAAACCGAGGGGGACAACGGGGTGAGAGCGCTCTCACATCGGGACAGTAAACCGATTCAGGCGGACACGGAAGGGTTACACCGAAGAAACAAGCCCGACAGTGGGAAATACACGGGCGGCGGGCCTTCTCGCGTCGGGGAGCCGATCGGTCCCAGCCACTCGACGCTCGCGCTGAACTGGGCGGACGTGCTGCCCGCCCGATCGCCCCGACGTGCCCGGCGGAAGAGCGGTCGCGCCGAGCGGGTGCGTTCTCCACCGGCTTCCGGACCAATTTCGGCACCTGCCGACAATGAGGATTCCGTGATGCGCGAAAAAGCCCGGTGGGGCGCGTTCGAGAACGCGCCCCACCGGGTGCGGGGATTTCGCGGGTCCTCAGAAGGACGTCAGGGTGATGGTGACCGAGCTCGGCACGCCGTCGAACACCAGCGACTCGAAGTTGCCGACGTCGTCGAAGGCGAACCCGTAGGCCTTGCCGTCGACCATGTTGGCGTGGATCACCTTCGAGTAGTGGTCGGTGATCGGCTTGGTGTAGAACTCCTCGCCCTTGTAGGTCGGCTGGGTGTGCAGGAAGCCCAGCGTCGAGCGGTGCAGCGACGCGCACAGGGTGCGGGCCAGCGGGCCGACCACGTCGTCGTTCGGCGCGGCGAGCTTGCCGTCGCAGCCGAACACGTCCTTCGTGGAGGGCTGCGGGAACGACGCGACCTGCTTGCCCGTGGAGTCCTTGAACTGCAGGACCCCGTTGCCGTCGGTGCGACCGGTGTACTTGAGGTTCGGCTGGAACTCGAACGGCACGACCGTGAGGTCGGTGTCGCGGTAGGTGTTCCAGGTGTCGCTCAGGTAGCCGTCGAGGTAGGTGGCGTCGAAGCCGCCGTCGCCCTCCATCGCCAGCCGCGGCGCCAGCGCCCGCAGCCTCGTCCCGTCGGCGCGGGTGTGGATCAGCTTGCCCCAGTCGCCCGGCTCGTCCTCCAGGGCGTCGAGGATCGCGTCCCGTCCACCGGGCTTCAGCTCGCCCCTGGTGCTCGTGCCGCGCTCACCGGTCACCGACACCGAGTGGGGCACGCTGAACATGTCGACCTGCGAGCTGTTGAGCCACAGGCCCGCGTCGTTGTAGGTGAACTCGCTCCAGTCGAACAGCACGTCGCGGTTCGGGTCGCCGCCCGCCCACGGAGCGGGCTGCACGAGACCGCCGTCCTGCGCCAGCAGGAACGTCAGCTTCTGCCCGAACGACATGTACATCCGACCGGAGATCCCGCGGGGCAGCTGGATCGTCTTCGACGACCCGGTGCCCGGTCCCGCGATCGACACGTCGGGGGCGGGCGCCGGTGGGTTCGCGCCACCGCTCCACGCGGTGAACGCGCCCGCCTCGTCGACGTAGCCGAGCTTCCCGCTGGCCAGGTCGGTGCCCAGCACGTACAGGAACACCTCTTCCGAACGCCCCGAGTTGTTCGCGACGCTCAACGGCAGCAGGTTCGGCGGTTGCGCGGCCTGGGCCGTCGCAGCCACGCCGAGGACCACGGGAACGCTCACCGCCAGCGCGGTGAGCAGGTGGAGCAATTTCCGGGTGCGCACAAGCCACTCCAATCCCCGGTGACCGGGTGTGGTGCATGAGAGCGCTCTCCTGAGGAGGCGTTCCCATGGTTGGAGCGCCGCACGTCCAAGGTCAAGAGCGACCGCTTGGTCCTGTGGTCTGGAACCTGTGGACCGAAAAGTGTTTATCCGCGCAGATCGCGGACTTGGGGGTGGTTCTGGACGTCCGGGATTGGTGCGGCGAGACTGTGTCCCATGACCCCCTCAGAGGCCTGCGCGGTCGCGCACGGCGACGCACCGGCCGAGCCCGCCGACCGCACGCTCGTCGCCGTCTTCGCCTCGCCCGTCGCCCGCTACCTGCTCGCCTACGGCGCCGACCTCGGCTACCGCACGCTGCTCGTCGACCCCGACCCCGCGCGCGACGGCGCCGACGCGTTCCCCGACCTCGACGACCGCACCGACGTCGTGGTCACCGACCACCACCGGCCCGAACTGGGCGAGGTCCTGCGCGACGCGCTCGCGGGGGAGTCCCGCTGGATCGGCGTGCTCGGCAACCCGCGCCACCCCGGCCCCCACGTCGAGGCGCTGGCCGCGCTCGGCGTCGCCGAGGCCGACGTCGCCCGCGTGCACCGGCCCGTCGGCCTGAACATCGGCTCGCGGACCCCGCCCGAGATCGCCATCGCCACCCTGGCGGGCCTCATCGCCGAACGCGCGGGCCGACCTGGCGGTTTCGAGTTCTAGCGCACGTCGCCGAGGATCGCCTCGCCCTTGGTCAGCCACGCGAAGCCGAACGCCAGGATCGCCGCCGACTCCAGCCAGAGGGCGAGGTGCAGGTCGGTGTGGGGGAGGACGTTGGCCACCACGATCAGGGCCAGGCAGACCAGGATCACCCAGCCGCACACCACGTACACGCGGTTGCGCTGGACCTTGCGCGGCGTCGGCCGGGTCTGGTCGGACTTCGTGAACAGCACCAGGCAGAAGTACGCCAGCGCGAGGAAGAACACCGACGCGAACACCAGGTGCACCACGCCGACGACGCCCTGGGTCGGCGAGTGGCCGTCGCGCGGCGTCGTGGGGAACAGCGCCAACCCGACCGCCGCCACGCCCGCGGCCGACGCCGTCGCGTTGTCGAGCCCGTCGTAGCCCCGGTAGGACAGCAGGAACGCCCCGACCGCGCACATGGCGCCGATGAACACGTCCCGCATCGGGCTGTAGTAGTAGCCGCTGATCGAGTCGAGGAACTCGCCCCTGGTCAGCAGCACCCCCACCACCAGCACCACGGGCAGCAGCACGCCCACGAAGCCGATCGCGCGCCGCAGGAACAGGTACGAGTGGACGAGCGAGTCCTGCTGGCTCATGGCCACCTCCGCGAGTGCCGCTACCGGGTAGATCGGCAGGGTACGGACCGGCCACGAGCCGCCATCGGGGTGTTCCCGCGCATAACGTTCCCGCGACCGCGTCGTTGGACAGGGCAGATCCGACGCGAGAGGGGCTGGAATGCTGCTCGAGGACGGCACCGAGCTGCACGTGGTGCGCTCCGGCGACCCGGACGCCGCCGTGACCGTGGTGCTGGCGCACGGCTACGCCCTGGACCACCGCACGTGGTGGCGGGTGGTCGAGGGGCTCGGCCGGGACCACCGGGTGGTGGCCTACGACCACAGAGGACACGGCAGGTCCGACCCGGCCACAAAGGACACGGCCACCATCGAGCGGCTGGCCGACGACCTGGGCGAACTCATCGAGCACGGTGTCCCGGACGGCCCGGTCGTCGTGGTCGGGCACTCCATGGGAGGGATGGCCGCGATGGCCATGGCCGAACGCCGTCCCCGGCTCTACCGGCAGCGCGTCGCCGGTGTCGTGTTCGTGTCGACCGCGACCACCGGGCTGGCCGAGACGTCGCTGGCGTGGCCCAAGGCCGTCGGCAAGCTCGTGCGCGAGCTCGAACGGGCCTTCGGGCCGATCGTGCGGGCCGTCCGCGAGAAGATCGAGCCCGCCAAGACGGCGGGTCTGCGCTGGTGGCTGTTCGGCGACCAGCCGCGCGCCGAGGACGTCGAGCTGACCGCCGAGATGGTCTGGGCGCACTGGCCCTCGACCGTGGCCCTGTTCCGCCCCGCCGTCGACCGCTACGACCGCGAGGCGGCGCTGACGGTGGCGCGGGAGAAGCCCGTCGTCGCGATCGTCGGGGACGAGGACAGGCTGTGCCCGGAGTCGAACGCGCTGGCACTGGCCGAGGCCGCGGGCGGGGAAGCGCTGGTCGTCCCGGACGCGGGCCACATGCTCCCGCTCGAACGTCCCGAGGAAATTGTCGCCTGCGTTGCGAAACTCGTGAACTCGGAGTCCCGCGTGCGCTGATCGCCAGCTAGGGTTTTGCCATGGTGGCCCTGAACGCCTGGTACGGCGACGAGTTGATCAGCCTTCGTGGTGCTGACGACCTGGAAGTGTTGCTCGACCGGATGACCCGCGAACACGCGGCAGCCCAAGCCCCTCCGCTGCTCCAGATCTCCAGGAGAGAGCGGGGGTCCTGGGCGATCCTGCACATCGGACTGAACCACGACCGCGGCGTCGTCGGGCACACCGACAAGACCGGTGCCGTCATCAGCACCGACGGCACTGCGCCCACCGGCGCCGAACTCACCTACGACCACCGGGGGGAGCCGCACCCGCTGCCGTCCAACGCGGAGGTCCCGGCGGCCAGCGTCCGCCAGGCCGCGCACGACTTCCTGCGCACCGAGGGAGCCCGCCCGACGTGCGTGCGGTGGCAGGTCACCGTCTCGCCCGCCGACTGACCCACCCCGTCCACTCCGGACGGTGCCCACCGTCCGGACCCACCCCCGTGACCGGTTGAGACGGTCCACGTGCACGGCGGAGCCCCTCGACGAGGTGTCGAGGGGCTCCGCCGTGCCGCGGCGTCAGGCCTTCAGCGTCGGGTAGTCCAGGTAGCCCGTGTGGTCGCCGCCGAAGAAGGTGGAGGGGTCCGGCGCCTCGTACGGGCCCTGCGCGGCGAGCCGGGCCGGGAGGTCCGGGTTGGCCAGGTAGGACGATCCGAACGCGACGAGGTCGGCTCCGACGTCCTCCAGCGCGTCGTGGCCCGCCTCGTGCGGCGCCAGCGGGTCGGCGTCGCGGTGCGGGTTGAGCACGAGCGTGTGCGGCCACGCGGCCCGCAGCTCCTTGGTCAGCTCGCGGTTGCCCGCGACCTCCATGATGTGCAGGTAGGCCAGCGGCAGGTCGCGCAGCGCCTCCAGCAGCGCGAGGTACAGCTCGCGGGAGTCGCCCTCCTCGATGCCCTGGATCAGGTTCGCGGGGGAGATGCGCAGCGCGGTCCGCTCCGGCCCGATGGCGTCGGCCACCGCGCGGACGACCTCGACCGCGTACTTGATGCGGCCCTGCACCGAGCCGCCCCACTCGTCGGTCCGCTGGTTCACGCTGACCGACAGGAACTGCTGCGCCAGGTAGCCGTTGGCGCCGTGGATCTCGACGCCGTCGAACCCGGCGGCCACGGCGTTGCGGGCCGCGGCGACGTGGTCGGCGATGATCTCCACGATCTCGTCGTGCGTGAGCGCGCGGGGCGTCACGTAGTCCTGCGGGCCGGTGTAGGTGAAGACCTGGCCCTCCGGGCGCACCGCGGACGGCGCGACCGGCTGGAACCCGGCGATCTCCGGGTGGCCGATGCGGCCGGCGTGCATGATCTGGGCGAAGAACGCCGCGCCGTTGGCCTGCGCGGCCTTGACGACCGGCTTCCAGCTCTCGACCTGCTCCTCGGTGTGCAGGCCCGGCGTGTTCGTGTAGCCCTGGCCGGACAGGCTCGGCTGGATGCCCTCGGTGATGATCAGCGCGGCCGTGGAGCGCTGGCCGTAGTACTCCGCCATCAGGTCGGTCGCGTGGCCCTCGCGGGTGGCGCGGCTCCGCGTCATGGGCGCCATCGCGATCCTGTTGGCGGTCTTGACGGTGCCGACGGTGGTCTCTTCGAACAGCCTGCTCATGTCTTCCGCTCCTGTTGTGTGACCTCGGCCGTCAGAGCTGGCCGGGGAAGAACCCGTGACGGGAGAGGGGCGCGACGAGTTCGCGCTCCTCGTAGGCGAAGTGCGACAGCACCGTGTCGGTGAGCAGGTCGACGGCCTCGGTGATGGGTCCGAAGTCCGTCGGGTCGTCCGCCAGGCGGATGAGCGCCCCGTCGACGCCCTCCAGCACGGTGTGGATCGCGTGGTGCTCCTCGGTCAGCCGGTCGAGGACCTCGGCCAGGTCCCGCTGGCTGCGCCGGAGGTGCGGGAAGACCTGCTCGGTCTCCATGCCGTGGTGCTGGGTGAGGGAGGCGCACTGGGCCTGGCACGCGCCGTGCAGGCGCCAGTCGACGGTGCGGAGGGCGAGCCCGTTCAGCTCGCCCCGCGCCTGGCCGATCCCGGTGCCGCCGTCCCTGACCCGCCGCAGGATCTCGCGCACCTTCGCGAGTTCCGCGCGGTAGTGGTCGTGCACGGCGATCAGGTGGTGCCCCGCGCTCAGCCCTCGCCTGGTGAACCGCACGTCGTCGTCCGGTTCCGGCGCGGTCGGCCGGTCGTGCTCGCTCAGCACCGACGTGGCGCCGAGCCGTGTGCTCGGAGCGGTGCTGGGGACCAGTCCGGTCCGGCGGGTGACCCATCCGCCCCTGTCGTCCGACACGTCCTGACCTCCTCAAGTGCGTTACCTCAAATATAGTCTGTCCGGCAGAACATCTGTCAACTAGAAAATATGCCCGGACGAACAAAGGCGGTGTAAGCTGCGGCTATGGCCACGGAGCGGTGTCACGAACTGGCGGAGGGGGACACCCTGCGCCGCGACTTCGGCTGGGCGCTCGGGGTCGTCTTCCGCGCCTACCTCAAGGCCGCGAACGAGGCCACGGGCTCGCTGCCCGGCGGCCCGCGCGGTCACCAGGTGCTGGAGGCGGCGACCAGGCGGCCCCCGGTGAGCCAGAGCGTCATCGCGCAGGAGATCGGCTGCGACCGCACCGTCATGACCTACCTGCTCGACGACCTGGAGCGCGAGGGCCTGCTCACCCGCCGCCCCGACCCGGCCGACCGGCGCAGCCGCCAGGTCGTCGCCACCGAGAAGGGCGTCGAGCGGCTGGAGAGGCTGCGCGAACTCATCGTGCGCGCCCAGGACTTCGTGCTCCAGGAACTCGACGAGGAGGACCGGCACGTGCTGCGGTGCCTCCTCCAGCGCTCCGCGGTCCGGCTCGACTCGCTCGACCCGACGGCCCCGTGCAACGTGGTCCGCGACATCGCCGCCGCCGACCACGCCGGATAGGTCAGCTTTTACTTATATAAGCCTCGTCTGTCATACTGGGCCGCGCACGCGGCACCGGATGACGGCAGAGGGGCTACACATGATCGACATCGCCAACCACCTGAAGGCGATCCACCGCGAGGTGGGCAGGGGCCAGGCCGCGAGCGGCGAGGTGGTCAGCGTCCTGCTGCGCCGCGAGTACGACGCGCACGTCGCCGACGTCTGGGACGCGCTGACCGACCCGGACCGGGTCAAGCGCTGGTTCCTCCCGGTCAGCGGCGACCTGCGGGAGGGCGGCACGTTCCAGCTGGAGGGCAACGCGGGGGGCGACATCCTCACCTGCCTGCCGCCGACGACGCTGAAGGTCACCTTCGGCGGCCCGACCAGCGTCGTGGAGCTGCGCCTCACCGCCATCGGCGACGAGGGGACCGCCCTGGAGCTCGAACACACCGTGCCGATCGAGATGGCGGGCAGCGGCGCGGGCGCCCTCTACGTCGGCCCCGGCTGGGACGGCGCGTTCCTGGCGCTGGCGCTGTTCCTGGCGGGTGAGACCGCCGAGGACCCGGCGGCGGCCGCGAACTCCCCGGAGGCCCAGGAGTTCTCCCGCCGGTCGGTGCGCGCGTGGGTCGCCGTCGTCGAGTCGTCCGGCACCGCGACGGCCGACGAGATCGCCGCCGCCACCGAGGTGTCGCTGGCCCAGTTCGCCCCGGACGTCACCGACTGACGCGACCGCGCCGCGGGCGGGCCCACCCCGCTGGGGCGAGCCGACCCGCGGCGCGGTGGGCCGGGGACTACCCGATGGACAGCGTCGGGCCCTCGGACCTCGGGGCCTCGGCGGCGCACCGGACGTCGTGCGCCGGGCGCTGCCCGCCGACCAGGTACTCGGTCACCCGGTCGTCGGCGCACGCGTTGGTGCCGAAGAGGTAGGTGCCGTGCCCGCCCTGGTCCACGGTCAGCAGCGCGGCCCGGTCACCGAGGGCGCGCCGCGTCGAGAGCGCGCCCGCCAGCGGCGTGGCGGGGTCCCGGTCGTTCTGCGCCATCAGCACGTTGCGCGGCCCGCGGTCGGAGATCCGCACCGGCTTCTCCGCGGCGTCCGGCCAGAAGGCGCACGGGTACACGTTGGCCGCCGCAGCGCCGAACATCGGGTGGCGGACGCGGTCCACGGCGACGTTGTGCTGGTAGGTCGCCACCGACGTCGGCCAGCGCGAGTCGCCGCACACCACGTAGTTGCGGCCCGAGATCAGGCTGTCGAGCCGAGGGGGAGCGGGCGTGTCGTTCGGCGGCAGCGGGGCACCGGTGTCCAGCGACCTCCATACCTCGGCCAGCGCGGTGAACGACCTGTCGGTGGTGCTGTAGAGCCCGCCGAAGGTGAGCGCGCGGAACAGCGGGCCGGTGACGCCCTCGGGCGACGGCGTCCCGTCGAGACGGCCCGCGATGTCGAAGTACTTGGCGCGCACCGCCTCGGGCGTGCCGCCGAGGCCGAACTCGGGACGGGCCGCCGCCCACTTCGCGAAGTCCGGGAACGTGTCCTCCACGCCGCGGCCGTACAGCCTGCCCGCCTCGACGTCCCAGCCGCCCGCACCGAGGTTGCTGTCGATCACGACGCGGTCGGAGGTGCGGGGGAACAGCGTGGCGTACACCGCGCCCAGGTACGAGCCGTAGGAGTACCCGAGGAACGACGCCCTCCGCTCGCCGAGCGCGGCGCGGATCCGGTCGAGGTCGCGGGCGATGTTCGCGGTCGTGTTGTGCGGCAGCAGGTACGCCGTCGACGACGTGGTGCACTGCTGCGCGATCTTCTTCACCGCCTCCGCCCTCGTGAGCACGTCCTGCGGCGTCACGGCGTACGGCGGGACGCTGCCCGCGTACTGCTGCTCCAGCGTCAGGTCGCACGTCGCGGGCGTGCTGCGGCCCAGCCCCCGCGGGTCGATCCCGATCACGTCGTAGGAGTCCCGCACCTCCTGCGGCAGACCGGCCAGCCGCAGGGTCGCCGGGAACGTCAGGCCCTCGCTCGGGCCACCGGGGTTGGTGAGCAGGACGCCGCGGCGCTTCTCCGGGTTCTTGCTGGCGATGCGCGAGATCGCCAGTTCGATCGTCCGGCCTCCCGGATCCCGGTAGTCCAGCGGCACCCGGAGCGTCCCGCACTCCACGTCGGGAGCCGCGACGTCGGCCGGGCACTCGGCCCACGTCACGGTCGGGGCGGGCGTCGCCGCGGACACCCCCGGCGCCACCGCCATCGTCGCCGCGGCGGCCAAGACCGCCGTCACATACCTTCGCATTTGCAAATACCCTTTCGTTGGTGGGCCCGCCGTGGGTCGAACCGGGGTTCCTCAGCCGTTCATGCGCACCAGGACGTCGATCTGCGCCTCGTTGTAGAGCTCGACGACGACCTTGCCCATCGTCCGCATCGCGAACTCCTCACCGCGAGGCGCGCCCGCGTAGATCCCCGCCGGAGCGGGGAACCTGGCACGCAGCTCCCGCACGATCGGCAGCGCGCTCATGCGGTCGGCCAGGTCCTGGCGGGTCTGCTCGTCCGCGTCGGCAGGCAGGGCGTCGAACTCCAGCCCCACCGGGTCCTTCGCCTTCCCGTCCAGCACCTCGGCGTAGGTGGCCAGCGCCTCCGGCGACATGAGCTGGGCCAGCACGACGGTGACCGAGCGGTCCTTCGGCGACATGTCCGCGCCCGCGATCGTCGCGGCGATGTCGAACGGCAGGTCCGTCGGCACCTCCCGGCGCAGGATCAGCGCCAGCTCGCCCCGCACCCGTCGCAGCCGCTCGACCGTGGCCGCCAGCTCGGCGTCCAACCGGCGCAGCGCCTCGCCGGGGTGCTCGTCCTCGTCCCCCAGCTCGGCGATCCGCGTGAGCGACAGCCCCAGCCCGGTGAGCCGCTTGACCCGCAGCACGCGCACGAGGTGGGTCACCCCGTAGCTCTTGTAGCCGTTGGCCCGACGCTCGGGCTCGGCCAGCAGCCCGACCTCGTGGTAGTGCCGGATCGTGCGCAGCGTCGTGCCCGCGAGCTCGGCCAGCTGACTGGTGCTCCACCCCACGACGTCGCCCCCCCTCGGTGGTCCTCGACGCGGTCGCGTCGACACGGCAAGTGGAAACCATGCCGTTGCGGCACGGTCAAGCGTGGTGGAAACTTTCCGACCAAGGTATGAGCTGGGTGTTCACCTTCGTCCCGCGCGGGTCCGCGGATGGTCTCGCCCGACCGCGCCGACCGGCTCGGCAACGGGACGGGGGTGGGCGGCGACTCCTGCTGGTGACCGCTGGCACCTGCCGACGGACACCGATGCGGAGCGTGCGGCGATGCGCGGACTGGTTCTGGTCGTCGCCGTCCGGCTGGTCGTCGCCGTCCTCCGCGCGGTGACCGCCCGGACCGCCGGTGCCGCGCGGCCCGCAGGCGGCTCCGCGACCGGCCAACCGGTTCCGCAGCGGGACCCGGTCGCCGGTGGGGCACGTGAGCGGTGTGCGGAGCCGTCGAACTCACGCGCACCGTCCCCACGAGATCGACCACTTCCACGGTCAGACCACCTGCTCCCGGACCTCCCCGCAGCTCACGGTCATCAGCCGCAACGGCGAGGTCGCCGCGCGGCGCGGTGCGAGCATCGCCACCAGCATCCGGATCGCGTGCGGACCGGGGCCGCCGTCCAGCTCGGCCTCCAGGCGCTCCCGCCGCGCGAGCGGCGTCCTCCCGACGCTGATTTCCGTCAACTGACAACGGTCCGCGCGACCTCACCGGGGGAGGAGTCGTCGATAGCGTGGGCGGACCTACCACGGAGGTGGCATGGACCACACACGTGTCCGGCGACGCCCCGCCCTGCTGATCACCGCGCTGCTCTCGGTCGCCGCGCTCACCGCGGGCACCACCGGCGTGACCGCCGCTCCCCTCGACGAGCCCCCGCACCACTGGCAGTTCGACCACTGGCCGCGGCAGCAGCCGTGGCAGGAGCCCCGCGACTCCGCCCGCGCGGCGGCGGCGGCCGGGTTCCCCGGCCCGGTCGACCCGCAGAACTGGGTCAACCCCGACCACATGACGTGGGAACGGGACTACCGGGCGATCCCCGGCACCACCTGGGCCGACCCGTCGGTCAGGGGATCGGTGCGCGACTTCAGGGGCGCGCTGGTCCTGCTCGACTACCCGAACCAGCCGTTCGTCGTGACGCAGCCGAAGAACTCGACGGTGTTCGGCAACCCCAGCGCGGAGGCGAGCGGTGTCCCGCGCGACCAGGTCGCCCGGTTCTACCAGGACTTCCTGAACCAGCCGAACGCCCTCAACCGCGGCCACACCGTGCACGAGTACTGGATGGAGGACTCCGGCGGGCGCTACGGCGTCGACCTGACGGCGTTCGGCCCGTACACGATGCCGGGCAAGGACCACGAGTACGCCATGGAGTTCCAGGGCGGCACCGCCTGCCCCGCGGGCGACACGTGCAACCGCGACATCCGCACCGACGGCCGGGCCGCGTGGATCGCCGACGTCGGGGCGGAGGTGCCGAAGGGGTACGACTTCGTGTACTTCCTGTCCGCGGGCCAGGACGAGTCCGGGACGTGGCAGGAGTTCGGGATGATGAAGTTCCCGACGAAGGAGGCCGTGACCGACGAGTTCGGCCCGCCCGACCCGGCCCTGCCGAACTGGTCGCGCACCCGCTACGTCGACTGGACGTCGTGGGCCGCGGGCTCCAGCATCTGGCCCAACGCGGGCGGTGGTTCGTCCACGCAGGCGGAGAGCTCCGGCCAGGGCGTGTACGCGCACGAGCTGAGCCACCTGCTCGGCATCGGCGACAACTACAACAACCCGTACGGCACCCCGCCGCGCCGCGACTACAACGGCATCTGGGACATGCTGTCGCGCGGGTCGTTCAACGGTCCCGGCGGTCCGCACTCGCGCTGGGTCGTCCCGGCGACGGCGGGCGGGTCGATGGGCGCGCAGCACATGCTGCGCAACAAGATGAAGCTCGGCATCGTCGACGAGCGCAACGTGCTGCGGCTGTCCAGGGAGGCGCTGGCCGAGTCCGGGCCGGTCGTCGCGAAGGTCACCGCCCGCACGGTCCAGCCGGGGCCGACCGGGTTGTCGGGGATCAACGTCGTGCTCGGCACCGGTGACCTGGCTCCGCCCTGCGACGTCCGGACCGACCCGTTCTGCGACGGCCGCGGGTACCAGAACTACACCGTCGAGGTCGTGGACCGGATGGGCGTGGACTCGTTCACGCCGGACGCGGGCGTGCTGCTGGCCAAGACCAAGAACGCCGACCAGGCGCCGTTCGCGTGGGTGGTCGACGCCAACCCGCAGGACATCGGCATGACCGACTACGTCCTGCCGGACGGGACGCGGGTGCCCATCACGGTCGGCGACTACCGGCAGCTGGCGGACGCGCTGTTCCACGCGGGCACGAACTCGGGCAGCGAGCACGAGTACGTCGACCAGGCCAACCGGCTGCACTTCTACGTGCTGGACGTCGAACGCGACGGCCGGGGCGTCCTGTCCTACACGGTGGCCGTCCGGTCGCTGGACGGCGCGGGCCCGCAGCAGCGCGGCGCACGGGTCCTGCCCGCCGCCGCCCGTGCGAGCACGGACGGCGTGGCGACGTGCCGCTTCCCGCTGCTCAACACCGGCCGCACCGCCGCCCCGGCCGGGGAGCACCCGGAGCCCGTCGCCCAGTACCTCGACGGCGACGTGTACCGGGTGTCGGCGAGGGCGGAGGGCCGCGGCTGGTCCGTGTCGGTGCCCAACACCCTCGCGACGGCGAAGTTCGGCGGGCGGGTGGAGGTGCCGGTGCACGCGAAGCGGGACGGCGGTGCGCTCATGTCGAAGGTGACCCTCACGGCCACGTCGGAGAGCGACCCGACCAAGGTCGCGACCGCCTCCTGCACGGTGGTGGGGAGGTAGCCCGGTCCACGACGGACGTCGGCGCGACCCGCGTGGTCGCGCCGACGCCCCGCCGTCAGCCGGAGGTGAGCGGACCTCGCCCTCGACGTCTCCCGGCAGCGCGTGGGCACCAGGGCCAGTGGGACGCGGTCCCGGCCGCGCGGGTCACCAGGGGACGGCACCCGCGTCGTCGAAGAAGCCGCCGCGAGGTCCGTCGTCCGGCAGCGTGGCGAGCCGGATCGCGATGGCGGCCCCCTGCTCCGGCGTTCGCGGCGCGGCGAAACCGGTGAAGTCGGTCGCGACGTAGCCGGGGCAGGCGGCGTTCACGATGACGTTCGTGCCGGCGAGAGCACGGGCGTACTGCGCCGTGACGCTGTTGAGCATCGTCTTCGACGGCGCGTACGCCGCCATGACCGGACCGGTGCGGAGCACGAGCGAGCCCATGGTGCTGGACATGTTGACGATGCGCGGCGACCTCGCGCGGCGGAGCAGCGGGAGCATCGCGTTCGTCACCCGCACGGCCCCGAACACGTTGGTGTCGAGGACCGTGCGGACGACGTCGAGGTCCAGCGTCGTCGGGTCCTGCGCACCCTCGTCGACCCGGCCCGCGATACCGGCGTTGTTGACGAGCACGTCGAGCCGCCCCGCCACCTGCTCGACGACCTTCGCCGCCGCGGCGACGCTCTCGTCGGAGGTGACGTCGAGCGCGACCCCGACCGCGTCGACGCCCTCGGCGCGCAGGCGCTCGACGGCCGCCTCCCTCCTGCCCTCGTCCCGCGCTCCCACCGCGACCGCGAAGCCGACCGCCCCGAGCCCGCGGGCGATGGCGAGACCGATTCCCTTGTTGGCGCCGGTGACCAGCGCGATCCTCTTGTCGTTCACCCGACCGATCGTCGGCTCGCCGGGCACGGGTGTCCAAGACTGATCGAGTGCGACGTGATACCCGGCGGGTATCAGCCACGCCCCGCCGTCGCCGAGGAGCCGACCTTCGGACGCGCGGCCGCGGTCACACCCGGCGGGGCGACCTGACCAGTCGGATCCACGCTCGTGCCGTGGTTTCCTTGTTCGCGACCTCTGCCTGCCGGTACGACCTGGAACAGCTGCCTTCGCTGTGCCGGACCACCTCCTCGAAGAACCAGGCCGAGCTGATGATCGCGAGGACCGCGGAGGACTCGGTCAGCGCGCTCTTGAGCACGTCGGCGTCGACGAGCCGGAACGTGTGGGTTATCGACGAGCCCGTCACACCGTGCTGGTCGTAGTTGACTTCCCCCGCGTGCAGGGCGAGCTTGAGGCGAATCCGCTCCGCGGGGGGATGGCTCTTGTTGTGCCGGGTCAACTCGTCGACGAGGACGATCGGCAGGTCGTCGACGAACAGGGCCTTGGACACCTCGGCGGAGGCGAGGACGAGCACGCCGTCTCCCCGGTCCTCCCGCCGGCAGGAGTGCCACGGGATGCCGACGGCCTCGAACGCCTGCTGCATCGCCCGGTACATGCCGTGCCGGATCCGCACCTGATTGGTGTTGTTCCGGCTGTGCCGACCGAATCCCTCGATGTCCGCGGCGATGATCGTGCGGTGCACCGTGGTCAGGGTGATGGCGTCCGGATCCGCGGCGTCGGTTCGACGCTTGCCGCGCTGCGCGGTGGCGGGCTTCGTGCTTTGCCCGTTCGTCGAACGTGAGGGCTGCGGTAATCCTTTTTGGTGAACTCTTCTGTTCGGGTCGCGCGGTTTCGGTACGGGATTGAGCCCCTTCCAGTTCGCGGTCGACACCATCGTTCCTCCCCGGTGGCATGCAGGTCTTGCCCTTGCCAGGCGGCGAGCCAGCAACCGGGTTCCAACGGACGGCGAACTGTGACGCGGGCTGCGGGGTTCGATTCAAGACCAGGTTTCAGAGCAGCACGCGTTCCGTTGACTGGCTAGTCACGTGTTAACCGAAGGGTACCCTGTACCACTACAGCTACGGTTCAACCGTTTGGTTACAGTAACCGTGCACGTGCAGGTTCTTGTGCTTTTCCGGGGTAGTGGCCGTGGAAGGGGAAGTCGTGGCGTTGCCGATGTCACCCGTGGTCGCGGCGTGGGAACTCGCTCTCCGGCTGCGCCAGCGGCGTGACCACATGGGCGTCGAGGTCAAGACCATCACGCAAGCGCTGGGCTTCTCCCGCAACTACTGGTCCGCGGTGGAGAACGAGCGCAAGATCCTGTCCGAGGAGAGCTTGATCAAGCTCCTGGAGTTGTTCGAGTTCGACCAGGAAGAGCGGAACGAACTCCTCGAACTCCGCAGGTTCGCCAAGGAGCACGGTTGGTGGACGCGCTACGCGGCGCTGCTCGACGGCGAACTCCAGCGCTTGATGGGTTTGGAGTACGGGGCGCAGAGCGTTCGCGACTACGAAAGCCTCCTGGTCCCCGGCCTGCTCCAAACGGCGGACTACGCCAGGGCGATCATGACCCCCGACGTCACCATGCGCCAGGTCGAGGTCGACCAGCGGGTCGAGGTCCGCCTGCGGAGGCAGAGCCGGCTCACCGATGACGATCCTCTGCAGATGACGGCCATCATCAGCGAAGCGGTGTTGCGGCAGGAACTCGGCGGCCCCGCCGTGCTGAAGCGGCAGCTGGCTCACATCGTGAACATGGTCGAGGAGCACCCGGACACCATCGAGGTGCGGGTGCTCCCGTTCACGGTCACGGCGTGCGGGCTGTTCGGCGCCGCGACCGTTCACCTGATCGATTTCGAGAGTCCCAGGCTGCCGACCGTCTTCTGGCAGGAAACGGTCACGACCTGGGGTGTTGTCGATGATCCCGTGCAGGTGCGGGACATCGTCATGACGTACCGGGAGGCGCTCGGGCGTGCTCTCAGTACCAGTGATTCCGTGAAGATGATCCACCGGCGCATCAAGGAGATTAGTTGACCAGCAAGGTAGTGCCACCGTCGCCGCGTGACCAGGGTGGGTGGTTCACGAGCAGCTACTCCAACGCCGGAGGGAGCTGCGTCGAAGTCAGGTTCTCCCAGCGCGCTGTGTCGGTGCGTGACAGCAAGGCTCGCGATGACCGTCACTCGGTCATCCAGGTCTCAGCGGCCGGGTGGAGTTCTTTCCTGAACTTCGTCGTCGACTGATCACCCCCCGGCTCGGCGCGGGTCGCGATCCGCGCCGAGCCGGGGGAGCGCGGGCCGTCAGGCGGCGAACACCTGCGAGTCGTCGGCGAAGGCCTTGAACTCCAGGGCGTTGCCCGCCGGGTCGAGCAGGAACATGGTCCACTGCTCGCCGGTCTGCCCCTCGAAGCGGACGTACGGCTCGATGACGAACCGGGTGCCCGCCGCGCGCAGCCGGTCGGCGAGCGCCTGGAACGCCGGGACCGTCAGGACCAGGCCGAAGTGCGGCACCGGGACGTCGTGGCCGTCGACCGGGTTGTGGAACTGCGGCGTGCGACCGGCCGCCAGGTGCGTGACGAACTGGTGGCCGTGCAGGTTCCAGTCCACCCAGGTGTCCGCGCTGCGGCCCTGTTCCAGACCGAGCACCTCGCCGTAGAAGCGGCGGGCGGCGGCCAGGTCGTCGACCGGCACGGCCAGGTGGAACCTCGGGATCGGCGAATCGAGAACGGTCATGGCTCGGACCCTCCTGGGTGGTCATCAGGCAATGTCAACATTCCTACAACAGAGGCAATGTTAACATGACGACAACCAGTGGAGGGTGGTGTCATGGACGACCGGGGCAGGGTGGCCCCCGCCCGTCGGCGGGGCTTGGCCGAGGAGGTCGCGGACCGCATCCGGGAGGCGGTCTTCAGCGGCGCCTACGCGCCGGGCGCGCAGCTGC
This sequence comes from Umezawaea sp., assembly GCF_057122925.1. NCBI lineage: Bacteria > Bacillati > Actinomycetota > Actinomycetes > Pseudonocardiales > Pseudonocardiaceae > Umezawaea > Umezawaea sp. The sequence goes on from NZ_DBNGPQ010000057.1 coordinate 59,752, forward strand.
GGGAGGTGGAGCTGTCCGAGGCGCTGGAGGTCAGCCGGGGTCCGGTGCGCGAAGCGCTGCTGCACCTGGAGCGCGAGGGCCTGGTCCGCAGCGCGTGGCACCGCGGCGCCACGGTCACGACGCTGTCACCCGAGGACGTCGCCGAACTCGTCAGCCTGCGCGGCGCGCTGGAAGGGCTTGCCGTGCGGGAGGTGGTCGCCCACGCCTCGGACGAGGACATCGCGGCCTTGGAGAAGGCGGCCGACCTGATGGAGCGCGCCACGGACGTGCACGAGATGGTGCGCTCCGACATCGACTTCCACGACGCCGTGTTCGCCGCCGCCCGCCACCGGCGCCTGTACGAGGCGTGGAGCGGCATCCGCCGCCAGGTGCACCTGTTCCTGCTGATCAGGATCGGCCGCAGCACGGAGGGCTACCTCACCCGCATCCCCAGCGAGCACCGCGAACTCGTCGCCGCCCTGCGGGCACGTGACGCCGAGACCGCTCTCGACCTGTTCGCCGCGCACCGCCGCCTCGCCGTCGACGTCATCGCGGGCACCCCCGACCCCGACTGACCCGCTGGAGCGCTGCCCGCCCGCGTGCGGGAGGTCGCCACCCCCACCACCGGTTCGCGGCACGCGGCGGCGCGTCCCCACCGCCCGCACCGGACTCGACGCGCGGTGGACGTGCCCCGCGTCCACCGCGTCAGCCCGCGCTCCCGACACCGCGGCCGGGGGCGCTCATGTCGCCCGTTCGCGGAGTGCCGTCGGCGAGCCCGTAGTGCAGGTGGACGGCGCCCTTCGGACCGGCCGTAGGCGGTGCGAGGAGCGTGAGGTTCGTGGGCACCTCGCCACCGTCGAACACCTTCTTGCCGACACCGAGGACGACCGGGTGCACCCAGAGGTCGAGGCGGTCGAAGAGCTTCTCGCGCAGGAGCGTCCGCACCAGGTCCAGGCTGCCGACGACCTTCACGTGCTCGTGCCGGTCGCGGATCCCGCGCACCGCGCCCGCCAGGTCGGGGCCGAGCGCGGTGGACCCGGCCCACGGCAGGTCGGGCGTGCCGCGGGTGGCGACGTACTTCGGGACGGCGTTGAAGAGCCTGGCGATCCCGTCGTCCTCGCCGCCCTCCTGGTGCGGCCAGTGGGCGGCGAAGATGTCGTACGTCCGCCTGCCGAGCAGCAGCGCGTCCGTGCCCTCGTAGGCGGCGGTGATCCGAGCCCCGGTGGCCTCGTCCAGCAGGGGCGCCTGCCAGCCGCCGAACGGGAACCCCGCCGGGTCCTCGTCGGGGCCGCCGGGCGCCTGCCCGACGAGGTCGAGGGTCGTGAACAGTGCGATGTGGATGAGGCCCATGTCCGAACTCCCGGATGAGGTGCGGTGTGCCGAACGGGGGGTAGACCCGCGGGAGCCCGTGAACTCATCGCGACCCCTAGTATCAGGTGACTGATGGTGGGGGAGGCGTCGTGCGGGTGGTCGTGGTGGGCGCGGGGATCGGCGGGCTCGCGTGTGCGCAGGGGTTGGTGCGCGGCGGGTTCGACGTGGTGGTGGTGGAGCGCGACTCCGACCTGGCGCGGACGGCCGGGTACAAGCTGCACCTGGGGCCGCCCGCGGTGGCGGCGCTGCGCGCCCTGCTGCCCGCCGACCTGGTCGAGGTGCTGCACGCCTCGGCGGTCGGGACGCGCGGGTTCAGCCTCGCCGTGCGCGACCACCGGGGCCGGGTGCTCGTGCGGGTGGTGGAACCGTCGGCCGAGCTGTCCCTCGACGTCGACCGGGTGACGCTGCGGGCCGTGCTGGCCGAAGGGCTCGGCGACCGCCTGCGGCTCGGCACGACCTGCGGCGGCTGGCGCCGCGAGGGCGACACCGTCGTGGCCGAGCTCGACGACGGGCGGGAGGAGGCGGGCGACCTCCTGGTCATCGCCGACGGGGCCGGTTCCGCACTGGCCGAGCGGCTGGCGGGCCTGCCGACCTCGGTGCCCTCGGGGTTGGTCGGCGTGGCCGGGCGCGTCCACTGGGACGCGGTGCCGGGCGCCGCCCGCGCGCTCCTGGCCGAGCCGCTGCTCGCCGTGGGACCCGGTGGCACCGGGCTGTTCGCGACCGCGCACGACCCGGCGGGCGGGGCGGCGGTGCGTTCGGAGCGGAGCCTGACGGCCACCGCGGGCGCGTCGGCGATCTGGGGCCTCGTCGCCGTCGAGGACGCCCTCCCGCCGCGCCCGCCCCCGGCGCACGAGGACCTGGTGGACCTGGTCGTCGGGCTGCTCGGCCGCGAGCGGTGGGCGACCCCGCTGGTGGACCTGGTCCGGGCGGACGGCCCGCGGACGGCCGCGGCCTTCCGGCTGCGCGCGTCCGACCCGGACCACCTCGCGCCGTGGCCGTCGAGCCGGGTCACGGCACTGGGTGACGCGGTCCACGCGATGCCGCCGACCGGGGGCAAGGGGGCCGCCACCGCGATCCTCGACGCCGAGGCGCTGGTGGACCGGCTGCGCGGCGCGCGGCGGGGAGAGGTCACCGCGGTCATGGCCGTCAGCGACTACGAGACCGCCCTGCGCCGCCACGCCGCTCCGGCCGTCCGGGAATCCCTCCAGCCGCTGAGCTGGATCCGGGCCACCGCGACCCCGCAGGGCGCGCTGCTCGCCCGAGGTGTCCTGCCGGTGGTCGCCGCGGGCTCCGCCGCCGTCCGCGCGCTGGCGGGGAGGCGCCGGTGAACCCGGCCACCGGTCCGGACGGGTCCCCGGAGGAGGACGCGCTCGTGCTGTGGGAGCTGGTCCAGACGGCCCACCTGGCCGACAGGGAGTTCCGCGCACTCTTCGCCACCGAGGGGCTCACGTCGACCCAGTTCGGCGTGCTGGCCTGCCTCGCCGACGGCGACGACTTCACGAAGGCCGAGCTGGCGCGAGCTCTTATGGTCCGGCCGCAGAGCATGGACCCCCTCATCGAGGCGCTGCTGGCCGCCGGGCTGGTCGAGCGGGACGGGCCGGCGCGCCGAGGTCGGGCCGCCGGGATCGGCATCACCGCCGCGGGCGTCGAGAAGCTCGCCCGCGTCCGCCCGGCCGTCGGCGAGCTCAACCGGCCGGACCGGCTCGGTGTCGAGCCGGACCAGGTGCCCCTGCTGGTCGCCCAGCTCCGCGCGATCCGCGCCAGGCTCGGAGGGTGACCGCCCGCTCGTCGGGGTCGCGCGCGCCGCACCGGGACGATCCGGTGCCGCCTGCTGGTTCGTCCGCGGCCAAGATCCTCCGCGGCACGGTCGGGCGTGCGTCGCACCGCCTCCTCCTCGTAGTGTTCACGTCGTGTGCGCGGTCGGTGCGGGACGAGGTTGGTAGATGAGCGACGCTCGGGGTTCGGGGCTGAGGCTTCGCGTGTTGGAGGCGGTCACGGACAGCACGCTGCGGGAACTCGACCTGGAGAAGCTGTTCGAGGCCCTGCTGCGGCGGGTGCACGAGTTGTTCGCCGTCGACACCGCCACCGTCCTGCTGGTCGACGCGAGCGGCAGGCAGTTGGTCGCCAAGGCGACCATCGGGCTGGAGGAGGAGGTCTTCCAGGGCGTCCGCATCCCCGTGGGCACCGGTTTCGCAGGCCGCGTGGCCCGCTTCCGGGAGCCGGTGCGGCTCGACCACGTGGACCGGTCGACGGTGGTCAACCCCCTGCTGTGGGAACGGGGCCTGAAGTCACTGGTCGGTGTGCCGATGGTGGCCCAGGGCGATCTGACCGGGGTGCTGCACGTCGGCACCACGACGGCCCGCCGGTTCACCGACGAGGAGGTCGACCTGCTCCGTTTCGTGGGCGACCGGCTCGCGACGGCGGCGCACGCGCACCGGTCGCGCTCCGCGCGGGCCGCCGCCGCCGTGCTCCAGGACAGCCTGCTGCCGGCGAGCCTGCCCACCAGCGACGACTGGGAACTCGCCGCCCGCTACGTCCCCGGCACCGACAGCGGTGTCGGCGGCGACTGGTACGACGTGTTCCACCTCCCCGGTGACCGGATCGGGCTCGTGATCGGCGACGTGGTCGGCAAGGGGCTGCCCGCCGCGATCGTCATGGGCCGACTGCGCAGCGCCCTGCGGGCCTACGCGCTGGAGTTCGCCGACCCCGCCGAGGTGCTGGGCAAGCTCGACCGCAAGGCCAGCCACTTCGAGAGCCAGACCATGGCCACGATCGCCTACGCGGTCGTCGACACCACGACCGGGGCCATGAGCGTCGCCCTGGCGGGGCACCTGCCGCCGGTGCTGGCCGTGCCGGGGCGGGAGACCGCGTTCGTCGACGCCCCGGTCGGCCCGCCCATCGGCTACCACCTCGCCGTCACCGGTCGGCGCGGCGCGCGGGTCGACCTGCCGCCCGGAACGCTGGTCGCCCTCTACACCGACGGACTCGTGGAGCGCCGCGACGAGGACCTGGACGGCAGGCTGGAGCTGCTGCGCCGGACCGTCCTCCCCGCGTCCGCCGAGAGCGCGTGCACCCGGATCATGGCCGCGCTGGTCGGCGACCGGCCCGCGACCGACGACATCGCCCTGCTCACCGTCCGGCACGGCCTGCGCGACCACTGACCGCGCCGGTCGTCAGGCCCGCCCGGCGAACACGTCGCGGACCCGGTCGCGGAGCCAGCGGTGGGGCCGGTCGCGGTCGTTGCGCGGGTGCCAGGCCATGCCGAGCGCCAGCGGCGGGAACGGGAACGGCAGGTCGAACGCCCGGAGGCCGAGCACGTCCAGCGTGCCGCGCCCGGTCGTGGCCGGGACGAGGCACACGACGTCGGTCTCCCGCGCGAGGAACAGCGAGGCCGCGTACGTCGGGACCACGGCGGTGACCCGCCGGTGCAGGCCGAGGTCGGCGAGCACCTCGTCGATCGGCCCGCGCGGACGTCCGCGGCGCGACACCGCGACGTGGTCGGCCGCGGCGAACGCGCGCGCGGTGACGGTGCGGGCGGACGCGAGGGGGTGCCCCGCCCGGACCACGCCGACGAGCGACTCGGTGAGCAGGGTCTCGCCGCGGATCTCGGGGTCGGCGCGGCCCAGGACGCCGACCTCCAGGTCGACCAGGCCCTCCCGCAGCGCGGGGGTGTCCTCCAGGGTGTCGGGGCGGAACCGCAGCGTGATCCCCGGAGCCTGCGCGCGCACGTCGTCGACCAGCCGCGCCATCACCGTCGTGGCGAACATGTCGGAGACCTGGAGGTCGAACGTCCGCACGATGGAGGCCGGGTCCGCGGCGGGTGCCGGGGCGAACAGCGCCCTGGCCCGTTCGGTGACGGCCCGCACCTCGCCGCGCAGCTCCAGCGCGCGCGGCGTCGGCACGAGGTCGCGGCCCGCCCGGACGAGCAGCGGGTCGTCGAGGATCCGCCGGAGCCTGGCCAGCGTCCGGCTCATCGTGGGGGCCGAGGTGTGCAGGCGTTCGGCGGCGGCCGTGACGCTGCTCTCGGTCAGCAGGGCGTCGAGCGCCACGACGAGGTTCATGTCCAGGGATTCCATTCCCCGATTATCACACGTGAAATAACATGATGTCGATATTGCACTGGTGATAGGCCACATTTTCTCCTAATGTCGAAATCAGATCCGACACCTCAGGAGGAAATTCCCATGCACAACTGCCGTTCTATTCACGGTGCCGATTTCCGCAGAGGGGGGAACCGCTGATGCGGGCGGTCGTGGTGGGCGCCGGGATCATCGGCCTGACCACCGGGCTGGCGCTGCGCGACGCCGGGTTCGAGGTCCTGGTCTGCGAGAGGGCGCCCGAGATCAGGGCCGCCGGGGCGTCGCTGGGCGTGTGGCGGAACGCGCTCGCGGTCTACGACCGCCTCGGGGTCGGTGACCGGATCGCCGCCATCGGCAAGCCGAGCGAGATGTGGTTCCACGACCCGACGGGTCGGCGCATCGAGACGCCCGGTTTCTCCGAGGCCGACCACCGCTACCTGCTGGTGCACCGCGCGAAGCTGAACGACCTGCTGGCCGACGCCGTGGGGCGCGACAACATCCGGTTGGGCGCGCGGTTCACCGGCTACGACGAGGGGCCGGACGGCGTCGTGGCGCACTTCGCCGACGGCAGCGCCGAACAGGCCGATCTCCTCGTCGGCGCCGACGGCACCTACTCGGTGGTGCGGTCGCAGCTCGTTCCCGGTGGCGAGGCCCGCGAGCACGTCGGCCACCACGCCTGGCGCGCGGTGGTCCCGGCGGGGGAGGCGCCGCTGGACTCGGACGTGCTGGTCGTCGGCCACCGCCGGGCACGGGGTGGCTACGCGCGCACCCACGACGGCGGCGCCTTCTGGCTGCTGGCGCAGTTCGACACTCCCGCGATGACCGGAACCGTGAAGGACCAGTGCCTGGAGGTCGCCCGGAACCTCGACGACGGCGGCTGGAACTCCACGCTGGCCCGGCTGATCGAGTCCACTCCGGACGACCGCATCCTGCACAACCAGGTCATGGTGGTGCCCCCGCCGCGGCGGTGGGTCTCGGCGCGGGTCGCGCTGGCGGGCGACGCCGCCCACGCCATGTCGCCGCACATCACCGCGGGCGCGACGCTCGGCGTCGAGGACGCCGCCGTCCTGGCCGGCCGCCTGACCGCCCACGGGGACGTGCCGACCGCGCTCGCCGACTACGAGGCCGAGCGCGTCCCGCACTACCGGGAGGTCGCACGCCTGTCCGCGGCCGTGGAGCACTCCGCGACACCGGACGAGTTCGCCGCGGCCTACGTCGGGTTCAGCCACTGGATGATGACGCGCGAGCGCTCCGCGTCCGGGGTGGGGGCTCGGCGGTGATCGTGACGATGGACGACGACGTGGCCGTGCCGATGCGCGACGGCGTGCGGCTCGCCACCACCGTCTGGCGGCCCGCGGGCACCGGCGCGTTCCCCGCGCTCCTGGTGCGGACGCCCTACGGCAAGGACGGCATCGGCCTGTACGGCAACTCCAAGGCGCCCGACGTGCTGGCGCTGCTCCGGGCCGGCTACGCGGTGGTGGCCCAGGACGTGCGCGGCACGTCCCGCTCGCCGGGCGTGCTCGTCCCGCACGCGGCGGAGGCGGACGACGGCGCCGACACGATCGCCTGGCTGGCGGCGCAACCGTGGTGCGACGGCAGGATCGGCACCTGGGGAGGCTCCTACCAGGGCATGGCCCAGTGGCACGCCGCCGCGGCGGCACCCCCGGCCCTGCTGGCGATGGCGCCGCTGATGGCGTCGGCCGACCCGTACCGGGCGCCGTGGTACTCGCCCGGCGGAGCCCTGTGCCTGGACACGTTCGTCACGTGGGCGAGCCGGGTCGCGCTCGCGGCGGTGCGCCGCGCCTCGCCCGCCGACGAGGGGACGGCCGCGAGGCTGACGAGCGCGCCGCTCGACCGGCTGCCCGTCGCCGACCGGCCCGACCTGCGCGACCACCTGCCGTGGGCCGCCGACGTGCTCGACCACCCGTCGCGCGACGAGTGGTGGCGGGCCGGGACGCCGGCCGAGCACTTCGGCGCGATCACCGCGCCCGCGCTCAACGTCGGCGGCTGGTACGACCCGTTCCTGGCCGGGACGATCGACTCCTACGTCGGGATGCGGCTCCACGGCGGCAGCCCTGACGCCCGTGACGGCCAGCGGCTGGTCATCGGGCCGTGGGGGCACGCCGACGGCGCGGACCTCGGCGAGTTCCCCGACCGGTCGTTCGGCCGCGAGGGCGGCGTCCAGGCCGCGGACCTGACCGAGGCGCACCTGCGGTTCTTCGACCGGTGGGTGCGAGGCAGGCGCGACGCCCTCGACGACGCCGCACCCGTGCGGATCTTCGTGATGGGGATCGACCGCTGGCGGGACGAGGCCGACTGGCCGCTGCCGGGCACGCGCCACGTCGACTACTTCCTGACGAGCGGCGGGCGGGCGGGCACCACCGGCACGGACGGCGCGCTGCTCACCACCGTGCCGGAGGACGACGGCCGCGACTCGGTCGTGCACGACCCGCTCGACCCCGTGCCGACCCTCGGCGGTCCGGTGATCCCCGGACCCGGCGCCTGGGCGGGCCCGGCCGACCAGCGCCCCGTGCGCGACCGGCCCGACGTGCTCTGCTTCACCACACCCGCGCTCGACGCGGCCGTCGAGGTCACCGGTCACGTTCGGCTCGTGCTGCACGTGTCGTCGTCGGCCGTGGACACCGACCTCACCGGCAAGCTGGTCGACGTCCACCCCGACGGGCGGGCGATCCTGCTGTGCGAGGGGATCTCGCGGGCGCGGTACCGGTCCGGCCTGGACGAACCCGCGCCGCTGCGGCCGGACGAACTCGTCGAGCTGGTGGTCGACCTGAGCGCCACGTCGAACGTGTTCCTGCCCGGCCACCGGATCGGGCTGGAGGTGGCGAGCAGCAACTTCCCCCGCTACGACCGCAACACCGGCACCGGCCGCGCCGTCGCGTTCGACGGGGAGGACGACGTGGTGGTGGCGGTGAACACCGTCCACCACGGACCGTCGAGGCCGAGCCGCCTCGTGCTCCCGGTGGTGGACCGGTGAGCCCGGTCGAGGACCGGGTGGCCGTGGCGGACGTCGTCGCCCGCCTGGCCCACGCGCAGGACGACCGGGACTGGGCCGCGCTGCGGGAGCTGTTCGCCGACCGGGTGCGCCTGGACCTGTCCGGGCAGTCCGGTGCCGCACCGGTCGACCTCACGGCCGGGGAACTGGTCGCCGAGGCCCGCTCGGTGCTGGAGGGCTTCGACTGCGTGCACCACGCGCCCTCCGTCCCGCTCGTCGAGGTCGACGGGGAGCGGGCCACCTGCCGGGTGCACGTCGTGGCCTACCACCACGTTCCGACCGACGGCGTCGACTTCTGCACCATGCGCGGCCGGTGGGAGCTGGGACTGCGTCGCGACCGCGACCGCTGGCTCGTGCACCGGTGGGCCGTCGTGCGCACCGCCCCCTGGGAGGGCTCACCCGACGTGTACCGCGTCGCCGCCGCCCGCAGGACCACGTGAGGAGCCCGCTGTGCACTACGAGATGAGGCGCGAGCAGGCGAGGCCGGGGTGCCTCGACGACCTGGTCGCCCGCATGGACGAGCTGGTGGTCCCGCTGCACCGGGAGAAGGGCATGACCGTCGTGGGCACGTTCGTGGACGCCGAGGACGGCTTCGTGTGGCTGCGCCGGTTCGCCGACGACGCGGAGCGCGAGGCCGTGGTCGACGCCGTGCACCGCGACCCGCGCTGGCGGGACGGCGTCGGACCCGCGATCCGGGAGCTGCTCGCGGGCTCCACCACGACGACCCTGCTGCCCACCACCCGTTCCGACCTGCGCTGAACCCGAACCACCTACCCCTGAGGAGATCCCCCGTGACGACCCACCCGCGGCCCACGACGGCGGGCGGCGGCCCGTGATCGACTGGCTGGACCTCGCCGAATCGGTCATCACCTCCCCGTGGCTGTACGCGGTGCTCATCGCCGTGTCCCTCCTCGACTCCTTCCTCCCGCTGATCCCGAGCGAACCCGTCGTGATCATCGCGGGCGTCCACGCCGCCACCGGCCAGACGAACATCGTGCTGGTCGTCGCCGCCACCACGCTCGGCGCCTTCCTCGGCGACCTCGTCCCGTACACCGCGGGGCGACTGCTGGGCCCGCGGGCGCTGAAGCGGCTGCCACCCGGCGGCAAGCGGCGGGCGGCGCACGACTGGTTCACCCGCGAACTCGACTCCCGAGGCGGCTTCATCCTCGTGACCACGCGGTTCATCCCGGTGGGGCGCTACCTGGCCACCCTGTCCACCGGGATCGTCGGCTACCCGCTCGGCCGGTACCTGCTGTTCATCGCGTTCGCCACCAGCACCTGGAGCGCCTACACCGCGCTCACCGGGTACCTCGGCGGCGTCGTGTTCCAGGGGAACGCGCTGCTCGGGATCTCCGTCGGCGTCGGGCTCGCGCTCGTCGTGACCGCCGCCCTCGAAGGGGCGCGCCACCTCCGGGCGCGCCGGAGGGCCGAGAGCGCGTGAGCCCGAAGCGCCGGCTCGTGATCCGCACCGCCCGGCCCGTGATCGCTGCCAGACTCGGGCGCTGGTCGAGACCTTCACGAGCAGAGGAGAACCCCCGTGCCACACCGGAAGATGAGACGCCTGCTCACCGCCTTCGTGCTCGGCACGGCGCTGGTGGTGCCCCAGGCGGGTCAGGCCGCCGCGGCGGCCTGCACGTGGCAGAAGACCGTGTGGGACCTGCCGGAGGGGGCCGCGGTCGGGCAGGTCGCGGGCTACGACGGCGGCCGGTACGCGGTGGGCGTCACCGGACGGAGCCCGGTCTCGGGCGGGGGGATCGTCAGCCCCAGGGGAACGCTGTGGGACGGCGGCAAGGTCGTGCTGCGGGTCGCGGGCGAGGTACCCCACTTGCGCGACGTGAACGCCGCGGGCCTGGTGGTCGGTGACACGGTCGTCGACGACCGGTTCGTGGCGGTCACCGTCGGCCACGACGGCCGGACCACCGCACTGCCCGCGAACCCCGCGTGGACCGGCTACTCGGCCTGGGAGGTCAACAACGCCGGGGACGTCGTCGGGTGGGCCTCCGTCGGCACGAGGACGATCCTCGTGGTGTGGCCAGGCAACGCGCCGGGCACGTACCGCGAGCTGCCCACCCCGTCGTTCTCGGCGAACTTCCTCACCGACGTCGACGAGCAGGGGCGGATCATCGTCCAGACCAGTCCGGGCGGCGGCTACGTGGTCAGCCCCTCCGGCCAGTGGAACGTGCTGGCCGCGCCCGGTGCGGGCGCTTCCGGAACGCCGTGGGACATCCGTGACGGCCGCGTCGTCGGCGGCATCAGCGGCAACGGCTACGCGGCGGCCGAGTGGGACGCGCAGGGCAGGCTCGCGCGCACCACCGGCGGCGGTGCCGTCGAAGGGCGGTCGATCGGTGGCAGCGGCACGGTCGCGGGCTACGCGTTCGCGGGTTCGGTGCAGCGCGTGGTGCTGTGGCGCGACGGGGTGGTCGTGGACACACCCATCCCGTCCCAGTTCGCACTGGCCGGGTTCAGCGACGACGAGCGCACGATCGTCGGTGTCGAACTGAGACGACCCGCGCACTACCGCTGCTCCTGACCGCCTTCCGCGCCCGCTGCTCCCCCTTCTGCCCGGTTCTGCTGATCGCGGTGCCTCACCGGCGGTGGCGACCACCGTCGGTGAGGTCGGGCGCGCCCGTCCCACCTGAGTGGGCCTGACAGGTCTCCTGTCCACTGAGGACAGTCGATGGCCTGCGGGGCGGCCCCCGGCCGCGCGGAGGGGAAGGCGGCGACCGGGGACTGGTTCACGAGGTCGGTGCGGCGGTCGCCTCTCGGCGAGTGGCTCGACGCGGCTCCAGCCGAACGGTGTTCCGCGAAGGCTCGTGGGTGAGGCCCGGGGGACACGGACCGCACCGACCGTCCTCTGCGACGGCACGGGCTGCCCCGGTGTTCCCGGCGGGAAGTGGTCTCGCCCTCATCGCGGCCCGGTGGGGAGAGGCCCTCCGCCACCTGCGTGGATGAGCTTCTCGCCAGGCGCGCGGTCGAGGCCGACGTGGCGGCCACTCGGATCCGACGGCGCGACACGGCAAACCCTACAGGCTATTCATCCGCGGTCCTCGGAACAATGACACCGCGAGTATTCTAGGTGTAAAATCATGCTGTCACGGACAATGCCCTTGACGCCCTCGGCAGGCTCTACCCAGGCTTTGCAGCCAGTTGAACTGGGGATGACCTTCCGGAACGTCGAAGATGAACAACCTTCGTTCCGGGCTGCCAGGGGGAATCATGGAGCATGATCTTTCACCTGATGCTTTCAACGCGTCACGAATCCCGCTTTCCGGTGCCTTGGGCGACTTTCTCGGCGCCGGTTCCACCGCGCCGGAAGACGCACGCCGCGAATTGATGGCGCTGGTCGACGAACACGTCGACGCCGGTTCCGGGGTGCTCGTCGGGTTCTCGCGGCTGCTGGGCGAGATGTTGCCGCAGGACAACGAGGGTACGCAGGTCAGAGTGGTGCGCGACCGGGGCACGGCCATCGGCGAGGGCGCGCGGGCCCGGTACTCCGACTCGCGGTTCGGCGGCAACCTGCACACCGACGGCGCGGAAGCGCCGTTGCCCGCGCCGGAGCTGTTCACCCTGCTGTGCACCCGCCAAGCCGACGTGGGCGGGGCGTTGGAACTCATCCACCTCAGGGACATCGTCGCCGCGCTTTCCGACCAACCGGACGTGCTCGACACCCTGCGCGCGCACTTCCACTTCGACCGCCGCGGAGATCAACCGGAAGGCGAATCGCCGACCGTGCGGAAGCCCGTGATCTTCGAACAGGGTGGGCGGGCGGCCATCACCCATCTCCGCAGCTACATCGAAAAGGGACATGCACACCCTCCGGTCCCCGACCTGTCGGCTGCGCAACTGCACGCGCTGGACACCCTGGACGCCGTGATCGCCTCTGACGAACACCCGAGGACGGGAAAATTGCGCCCCGGCGAACTCGCTCTGTTCGACAACCTGTCCCTGCTGCACGGCCGCACCGAATTCCAGGACGAACCGGACCGCTCACGGCTGCTGCTGCTGCTGCGCACGTGGATCCGCCGGAGCGGCTGAGCCGTGGTGATGCCCGCACCCGCGCCCGCGCCCGTCGCGGTGGCCCGGAACCCTGGACGTGCTGGCCGCAGGCGTCGGCGGGCGCTTCCGGCAGTTCGCCGCCACCGATGCGGTCGGCAGGCGACGTCCGACCTCGTGGCTCGCGCTGGACGACACGACCGCGGCTGTGGAGACCGCCGCGGTCGCGGGCGGGCTGGTGCTGTTCCGCGCCTACCTCCAGGCCGAGACCCCCGACGAGTACGCGGGGCGGGTGCTGGCGACCTCGCAACTGGCCGTGTCGGCCCTGTGGCTGGTCGTCTCGGCGGGGTGGGCGCCCTGACCCTGGTGGTGGCGGTCCGCACGGTGATCTTCTGCTGGGGGGCGGTGATCGTGTTGTCGGCGCTGGCCTGCCAGGTGGTGCTGCGCCGTGCCGATCAGCAGCGTCCCCAGTTCGCCCGCGGAGAGGCGTGAACCTGTGCCGGAAGAGCAGGTCGGCCCGCTTCGGTACGTGTTTCGGCAAATCTGCGGATTGTTCGTCCTTCTGCCGTTCACCTGGTCAACCGAAGCCCGAGAAATGCGGCTGGCCGCACCGGTGGATTGATCGTCACCTGTTAGGCGGCGTGTGCGGATTCGTCTCGTTGCGGACTTGTGGTGACAACAGCGGCCTCTAAAGTCGTGTTCGACGATCCGATTGTGGTGAGAAGCAGGGTGTGCCCGTCGTGCCTGTTGCCGGCCTCGGGGGTTCGCATTCGACTTATCCGCAGCAGACCGGCAGGAGGGCGCGTCCCTTCAGGGTTCGACGCCCTGTGCTTCTCATTCTCCTGGTTGAGGAGGAACGTGTGGCGCAGATCGAAGCGGGCCGAATCCACCGGCTCAGGAACAGGGCGCTCGGGCGCTATCTGAACCTGGACCCGTGGCAGGACACGGCCGAACTCAAGTGGTTCGTGCTGTCACCGGTCAACACCCGTAACCCCGGGGTGCAGCAGTGGCACGTCTTCCCCGTGGACGGGCAGGGCTACCTGCTGGTCAACGCCCAGCGAGGGTGGGCGGCCGCCAACATGGAGGACGACCACAACACTCCGATCCTGGTGGCCCGGCCGCACCGCCACGACGGCCGTGACCTGGCCGAGCACCTGGTCTGGACGCTGACCACCGCCGAGCAAGGACTGACGCGCATCCAGCACCGCGGCTGCGGGGCCTTTCTCGAAGGTCTGATGACGCCTCAGCCCAACAGCACCGCGGTGGCGGCCGAATACCCCCGCAAAGAGGACGACAGCCAGGTGTGGACGCTGGAACAGGTGCGGGAGGATCCGCGGGTGACGGGCCTGTCGGTGATCGACCGGCAGGCCGACGACATCGGTGAGGTGACGCACCTGACCGGGTTCGAGCGGCCACCGACGGAGACGGCGCCGGTGCTGATCGGCCAGATCGCGGTCCCGTTCCCGCTGGTCGTGTCGCCGCTGACCAACGCCGAGGCCTCGGCGCGCTCACCGTACTTCCTGCTCAAGCGGTACGGGTTCTGGGAGCAGACCGACTTCCACGATGATCTGGGAGACACCGCGCGGACCCGTCAGGTGCAGACCGCGGTAGGACTGGTCAGCCCTGATCCCGCGCAGGTGCTCGACCGCGCCGGGTGGAGCGTCACCGCCGACGGCGAAGCGGTCTTCGGGCAGGCAGGCGTCCTGGCCGAGGGCATCTGCCAGGCGCTCAAGCTGACCCGCGCCCCCGACGGCACCCAGCCGGGCAGCAAGCCGGCGACCGTGCGTGAGATCTCCTACCCCGGCGACCAGCGCCGCCGTGCGGACGTGGTGTGGTCGCGCGCCGACCGGTACGTCCTGGAGTACCTGGACGGCACCCCCTTCTACGAATGGACCACCCGCGGCCCCGAGCACGTCCACGAGCAGTACGTCGAGCCGCTGCTGCCCGAGCACGTGTGGATCACCGCCAGGCACTCCGGCAAGCGGTTGCAGGTCGAGGCGGGCAAAACCGACAACGGCACCGCGATCGTCCAGCAGCCGTCCACCGACGACGACGCGCAGAAGTTCACCCTGACCTGGGCCGGTGGCGGCTCCTACCGCATCACTCCCAAGGTCTCGGGCAAGGCGCTGGACGTCAAGGACGGCAAGACCGAGAACGGCCAGCAGGTCATCCAGTGGGACTGGGCTGGCGGCCCCAACCAGCGCTACCGGATCGAGCCGTTCGGCGAGGGCGACCACGTCTTCACCGCCGCGCACTCGGGCCAGGTCCTCGACATCCGCGACGGCAGGACCGACGACGGCCAGCCGCTCATCCAATGGCCCCTGCACGGCGGCCCCAACCAGCGCTTCGGCATCGACCCGATCAGCGACGCCGACTGGTGACCGACGTGTCCCCGCCAGGGCGCGGCCCTTCTGCGTCGAGGAGCGCCGCGCCCCCGTCACCCGTTCTCACGGCCGAACACGACCTGCGCCAGGCTCGACCGGTGCCACCACGTTGATCATTTCGTGAGGGCCGGTCAGTGCTTCCGGTAGACCAGGCGGATGTTCTGCGGGCCCGCCGAGGTGCGGCGGCGTTCGAAGAGTTCGTCCAGCAGGGCGATGACCGGACGGCGGCGGTGGCGGGTGAACACCGGGCGCCAGAGGAACAGGACGAGTTCTCCGCCTGGTCGGAGCACCCGGTGCGCCTCGCGGATGGCCGTCAGCGGATCCGGCATCTCCTCGAGGCTGTAACCGTAGAACAGGGTGTCGGCGTGGTCGTCCGCCAACGGCAGCTTGCAGCCGTCTCCGGCCACGTAGGACATTCGGGCGCCGGGCCTGCCGTCCAGCTGGTGCTTCAGCGAGTGCATGGCCGACGGTGACGGGTCGAGCGCGATCAGGTCGTTCTCGCTGCCCAGGTGGGTCTTGAGCGCCGCGGTGTAGAAGCCGCCCCCGCTCCCGACCTCCAGGCTGACGCTGCCCGTGCGGCGGCTGATCACGCGCAGGTCGCGCCGGGGGAGATCCCACCCGAGGATCATGCGCAGCAGCGGACTGCTGATCAGCCGGTACAGGCGGTCGGGTGTGCGCCAGCCGCCGCGGACACCCGGCGGGGCCGGGTGCGTCGTGCTGGTCTTGAGGTCAAGGTCGGTCATCGTCGTGTGATTCCTTTGTTTTGGGCAGCGCGCGTGCGGCGGCGATCACGGCGAGGGCGAACAGGACGGCGCCGACCACCAGCGCGCCCCGCAGGCCGGTCACGAAGGCGGCGCGAGCCGCTTCGAGCAACCGGGAGCCTGCTTCGGGTGGGAGTTCGGCGGCGGCGATCGTCGCCTCGGTGAGGCCGTCTCGGGCCTGTGTCGCCGCACCGGGAAGGCTGGTCGTGTAGATCAGGGTGGCGATGCTGCCCAGCACCGTGACGCCGAGTCCGGCGCCGAGTTCGTAGGCGGTCTCCTCGACGGCGGCAGCCGCGCCCGCCTGTTCGGCCGGGGCCGCGGCGAGCAGGGCGTCGGAGGCGGCGGTGAGCGAGATCGAGACGCCGAACCCGGTCGCGGTCAGGACCGGCCCGAGCAGCCACAGGTTCTCGGTCGCCGTCAGACCCGCGGCGCAGATCGCCAGGGCCACCGCGCTGACCGCGAAACCGGCGACGGTCGTCAGGCGGTTCCCGAACCGCTGCAACAACGGCCCGGCGATGACGCTGCCGATGACCGCCGAGGCCATGACGAACAGCAGTCGCAACGCGGCAGGCATCGGCTCCAGCGCGAGCACCAGTTGGAGGTACTGGGCGAACAGCAGACCCAGGCCGACCAAGGACGTCAGGACCAGCAGGACACTGCTGACCGCGACGCTGAACGCCCGGTCGTGGAACAGCGTGACGTCCAGCAGCGGGACGGGAAGCCTTCGTTGCCGTCGGACGAAGGCGACGAGCAACAGGCATCCGAGCAGTCCGGCGACCGGGCCGAGGAGGAACATCGTGCCGCCGTGCGGGGTCTGCTTGATCGCGAAGGCGATGCCGATGACGCCCGAAGCGGCCAGTAGTGCGCTGAGCACGTCCCACGGTCCGTCCGGCGGGTCTGCGGACTCCGGGATCAGCCAGTAGGTCAACGGGATGGCCACGACCATCACCGGCACGTTGATCAGGAACGCGGCGTGCCACGAGAAGGTCTCCACCAGGAAACCGCCGAGCAACGGCCCGAGCACCGCGCCCGAGCCCGCCACCCCGCTCCAGATGCCGATGGCCTTCTGGCGTTCGGCGCGATCGGGAAACGCCTGGCGCAACAGCGACAGCGTGGCAGGCATGATCATCGCGCCGCCGACGCCGAGCGCGGCCCGCGCGGCGAGCAGCACCGCGACGTTGGGTGCCCACGCGCAGGCGAGGGAGGCCAGTCCGAACACGACGTACCCGAGCACCAGGATCCGGCGCCGACCATAACGATCGCCCAGCGTGCCGAACGCGAGCAGCAGGGGCGCCGCGACCAGCGAGTAGATCGCGATGATCCACAGCTGACCACCCGCGGTGGGCCGCAAGTCCTCCGCCAACGCGGGCAACGCCATGTGGAGCACGGTCGCGTCCACGGACACCAGCAGCAGACTGGCGCACAAGATCGCCAGCACGAGCCAGCGCCTGCTCACCAGCACCCTGGGAGGGGGGATCGTCACAACGGGTTGGCCTCACGTAAGCGCGGATGCGGACATCCATTGTGGCTGATCTCGGTCTGCGGCACCTCATACTTCGGGTGTTCGCGGATCATCCTGTGGTCGTAGGGTTCATGACCACCTGGCTGAACCGTGTCGGGCCAGGGGGCTGGAGTCGGTTGTCGACGGTGTCGCTCGACCAGCGGTCGTCGCCGGGACCACACCGCACATCGAGGCGCCGGACGCCCACCGGCACGGGCAACGATCACGACGCTCGTGGTGCGGCTTGCGAGAGAACTCCCGGTGTGGACACCACCGTACCCGCGGCGAACCGGCCAGGCTCGCCACCGCGCCGCCCCTTCGACGGTCCGGCAGCCAGGTCGGGCCACCGCGGCGTGGTGCCGGGTCGATGCCCGCGACGCGCGGGATCTGCAAGACCAGTGGCTGAAAAATTTCGCGATCTTCCCATTCCTGGCGTAGCTCGGCCGCCAATTCTCCTGTCGAGATCAGGTGCACGGTCGACGGCAACACGCTCTTGAGGAGGCGTTCCGCTCCTGCTCCGAGGTGCTTGACCGGGTGGCCCGCGATGTGGATCCCCGAGCTGCTCGAACCATCCTGGACAGGAGCGGGTGAGTTCACGGCGAGACCGTCACGGCGTCCTGCCGTCCTGCACCTGACGGCGGATGTCCAGGAGGTGGTGGCGCACCTCGTGCACGGTGTGCACCGCGACCCACCGCAAGGACCGTTCGACCGGTTCGGGGAAGGGGTACACGAGCACGCGCGACCAGCCGGGGGGATCGACCTGGTCGAGCACGTTGGTGAACAGCCGCGCGGCGTCGGTGAGCTGGCGAGCGACGTCGACGGGGTCCTGCTTCGCGTAGCCGTCGTGCTCGACCCGCTCGTCCCTGCCCATCGGCGCGCAGACGGGCCGATCGGCCCACCGCGCGGTCAGGACCCGCTCGCGCTGCACGAGCAGCACGTCGCGCAGGTGGCAGGCGTACTCCAGGGGTGACCACGTGTCCGGTCGCCGCCGCTTCGCGAGGTCGTCAGGAGCGTGGCCGCGCAGGATCTCGTCGACGGCGGCGGCCCCCTGCGTGATCGCCGGACCGGCCGCGGGGGCGTCATCGGGGTCGTAGGTGAAACCGCACTCCAAGCACTGGTCCATCGCTCGACGATAACGCGGTGCCCCGGCGGCGTTCAGGTGGTGTGCGCGCCGAGTGTCGCGGTGCTGTCGACGTCGTCGGGCACGCGATGGCGGAACACCCGGACGCAGCGCCTCGTCCGGGTCCCGGCTCAGCCCATCACCGTGCCCGAGTTCGCGCCGTTCCGGTTGCGCCTGCGGGAGAACGCGCCGAGGTCGATCTCCACACCGGTGCGCGGGGCCCGGAACCGGACGGGCGACGCGTCGTGGTCGGCGCCGCTCTCCACCCGGTTGATCAGTTCCGCCATCAGCTGCCCCACGACCGGCGCGTTCTTGAACTGGTTGCCGCTCGTTCCGATCGCGAGGTAGTAGCCGTCGAGCTCGCTGCGGTCGTAGATCGGAGTCCAATCGTCGGCGACGTCGTAGACACCCACCACACCGCGCGCCCGGTTGGGCACCGCCAGGTCGGGCAACCGCCGCGCGGCCCGCGTGACCTGAGCGTCGAAGACCGCGGCCGTCGGACGGATGTCGACGGCGTCCGGGTCGTCGGTCCACTGCATCGGATCACACTCCGGTTCGGTTCCGCCGATGAGCAGACCGCCTCCCACGTCACCGCGGAAGTAGGTGCCCAGGTCCATGTCCGCCACCACGGGCCCCACGTAGCCCGCCGGGACCGGCACGTGCGCCACTTCCTGCCTCATCGGGCGCACGCCGACCGTGAAGTCGGACCCCACGCCGGCCAACCGGTTCACCGCGCCCGACCACGGACCGGCCGCGTTGACCACGACGGCGCAGGGAATCCGGGTGCCGTCCGACAGCCGCACCGACCTCACGCGCCCCCCGGCCCTCTCCACCGCTGTCACCGTGCTGCGGAAGCGGAACTCCGCCCCGCGCGCCGAGGCCGCGGCGGCGAGGTTCACGGCGGCGAGGCTCGGGTCTGGGACGTAACCGGCGTCCGGGGTGTACACGCCGCCGAGCGAGTGCCTCGCATCCTCCCAGAACCGCTCGTCGTCGAGCCGCTTCGGCGGCCAGTAGCGGCCGGTGTCGATGCCGGGAACGCGCTCGGCCACCGTCCCGCTGTCCCACTCCTCGTAGGGAACGCCGATCTCGTCGAACAGCGGGAGCCACGACGTGCGCGGAGCCGCCTCGACGTCCAGCATGACCAGCCCGCTCCTGCGGAACACCGCGAGGTCGCCGACGTCGTGCCCGAGGTGGTCCGCCCAGTCGAGCCAGCCGGAATGTGCTTCCCACGCCGTCGCCACCCCCGCGGTGGTGGAGAAGTTGAACCGGACGATCGCACTCGATGCCGAGGTCGACCCCTGTCCGGCCCCTGGGGCCCGATCGAGCACGACCACCCGGTGCCCCGCCCGCGCGAGCTCGAGGGCGATCGACGAGCCGATCACCCCCGCCCCGACCACGACCACATCGGTGCCCACACGTCGCCCTCTGCTCTCAGAGGGCACGGCAGGTCCTGAGGTAGCTGAGGAACGAGGCCTGCAGGCCGGTCAGGTGCGTCTCGCGCAACACCTCGCTGGTGACGTTCGCGCCGGAGGCGGTGAGGCGGTGCAGGACGGTGGCCGCGTTCTTCGCGAGGTTCTGGTAGACGGGCAGGTCTCCGAGCAGCTCTCGGTCGTTGACGGTCAGGTGGATCTGGGCGGAGGGCAGGCTGTCGCCCATCTTGTCCAGCTGGGCGAAAACCTGGCTGTCCTCACCGACGACGCCGGGGCTGCCCGCTCCGACGCTCTCGAAGAGCGCGGTGCCGGTGAGCCAGGCGTAGAGGCTGAAGAGTCCGCCGTAGGAGTAGCCGAAGAGGCCGTGGCCGCTCGTGGCCGTGCCGTGGTCGCGGTGGATCCGGGGGTGCAGTTCCGAGGTGAGGAAGCTCAGGAAAGCGTCACCCCGGGTGTCTCGCAGCTCGGCGGTGTAGGCGTCGGCTTGCTCACGGGTCGTCACGCCCGCCTGGACACCCGTCTCCACGGCGTCGAGGAACTCCTGGGCGACGGGCTCGCCGGGTGGCACGAGGTCCCTGTTGCGCAGCCTGGTCCAGTGCTCCGCCTCCTCGCCCGCGTAGCCCACGCTGACCTGGATGTACGGCTTGATCTTCTGCATGGGGTCCTGCTGGGTGACGATGAGCGGGGCCGTCAGGCCCACCGTCCAGTTGCCGTCGAGCACGTACACGACGGGTGCCGGCGCTGTGGTGGGGTCGTAGCCCGGCGGCGTGGTGACCCAGACGCCGTAGTCGCGCCCACCGCTGGAACGCAGCTCGAAGTAGTCGGTGTCGGCGAGGCAGCCGTGCCACATGGTGCTCATCGGAGGTCCTTCACAACACGTCCGTTCTGGACGACGAGTACGGCGTTGGCGGGGTCGGCGAAGATGTCCGGGTCGTCGAGCGGGTTGCCGTTCCAGAGCACGAGGTCCGCCTGCTTGCCGGGAGCGATGACGCCCACCTCGGCCAGACCGATGATCTCGGCGTTGGTCTTCGTGGCCGCCACGAGAGCGTCCATCGGCGTCTCGAGCCGTGCGCGCAACCGGAGTTCCTCGCCGCGGCGGTCCTGGGCGGGGCCGATGAGGTCGGAACCCAGCCCGATCCGCACCCCGGCCTCCTTGGCGACGGCGAGCGCTCCGGCCATCCTCTCCCGCGCCCCCGCGAGGCGATCGCGGACCGAGTCGTCCAGGCCGGCCGCGGCAGGATCGTGCAGCAGCCGCTCGACGACGGCGAACGTGGGCACCAGGGCAACCCCGTGGGCCGCCATCAGCGCGGCCGTGGGTTCGTCGAGGTCCGTGCCGTGCTCGACGCAGCGCGCCCCGGCCTCGACCGCGTTCCGGATGCCCTCGTTGTTGTGGGCGTGCACCGTCACGTAGGTGCCCCGCGCCGCGGCTTCCTGCACGGCGACGGCGATCTCCTCGACGGTGAACTGGGTGTCGGTCAGCCGGTCCTTGCCGCCCACCACCCCGCCGGTCACGCAGAGCTTCAGGAACGACGCCCCGCGCCGGAACGCCTCGCGCACGTTGCGCCGCAGCTCGTCCGCGTTGCCCGCCATCATGGACAGGGCGCACAGGCCGGGAACGTGGTGGCTGCTCCACAACTCGGTGGGCTCCCACTCGGCCCCGTAGTAGCCGTGGCCACCGGTCTGGCACTGAACAGGCCCGCACGACACCACGCGCGGCCCCCTGACCCTGCCCTTCGCGATCGCGGTGACGACACCCCCGTCGATCCCGCCGGTGTCCCGGACGGTCGTGAAGCCGGCGTCGAGCGTCGCGCCCGCCGCGGCGAAGATGTCCGCCGCGATCTCGGCGGCACTGATCTGGAACGAGAACTGCGGCTGGACCAGGCTCGACAGCCCGAGGTGCACGTGGGCGTCGATCAGGCCGGGCGTCATGGTCAGCCCACCGGCGTCGAGCCGCTCACCGTTCGCGCTGGAGCCACCGAGCTCGGAGAAGCGCCCGTCCTCGACCGTGACGGCGACATCGCACGGATCGCGACCCGACCCGTCCACGACCGTCGCGCCCACCACCTGGAAACGTCCCACGGACCCTCCGATCGGTTTTCCAATGGATAAATCTCTTCCAATGGATAAACTACGGACATGGCCCTGTCAAGCACGGCACGCACCGGCGACGCACGCGAGCGCCTCCTGGCGCGTCTCCTCGAGGTCTTCGACGACGGTCTTCCGCCGCCGGAGACCTCACTCCGCGAGATCGCGGCCCGGACCCGGACCAGCCACGCGCTCCTGCGGTACCACTTCGGGTCGCTCGCGGGGGTCCTGGCGGCCATGCTCGGGGCACAGCGGGCCCTCGACAACGAGGCGCTGTTCCGGGACGCCGGGCAGGGCACCTTCGACGACCTCGTCCTGGCGATCTGGCGGACCTACACCCGCCCGGAGCAGCTGTCGCGCGTCCGCGGGTTCTTCCACGTCGTGGGGCTGGCCGTGTACAGCCCGGACGACTTCCGCGAGTTCGTCTCCTCGCTGGACGACCTCACCAGGAGGCTCGCCACGTTGGCGGAGCGCGAAGGGCTCGACGCAGGCAAAGCCCTGACCAGGGCCACCGTCGCCGTCGCCGCGATCCGTGGCCTGCTGCTGCAGGAGGTTCTGACGCCGGGGGCGTGTTCGCGCGACGCGGTCGCGCTGATCCTGGGCATGAGCGAGGAGCGGTCCGGTCCACGGACACGCTCAGAGGAGTGAACTCGCACGCGCCCGGCCGGGAAGTCCAGGGCGCGGAGGTGACACGTCCGCACCAGCAGCCGACACCTCGGCAGGCACGGCGGTGCCGCCCTGCGAACCGTGCGGCACGACCGGGAACAGCGCGTCGCGGACGAGACGCCGCCCCCGGTCGGCCACCTCGCCGCCGTGACGACCGGCTAGGCCGGGGCGGTGTTGAAGACCAGGCCCTCGCTCTTGAGCGAGGTGCTGCCGGTCGTGTCGCGTGTCACGACCTTCACCCGGTACTGGCCGTCGGGGACGAGCCCGGTCAGGGTCACCTGTTTGTCCACTGGTGTGGCCACCACGGTGTCGTTGATGTAGACCTGGTAGTAGGCGGTCGGGAACCACCAGCTGTTGGCCTGCCACGTCAGCGTCGCCGTGGTCGCCGTGGCCGCGGTGACCGTCAGGTCGGTGGGCCGCAGCGGTCGGTCGGCGATCAGTCCGAACGACTGGATGGACCCCAGCAACACCGAGTCACCCGTGTTCGGGGTGCACTGGGCGTCGACCCTGGGCAGCGGCGAGCCGTCGGAGGCCTTGGGGCGCAACGACATCGACACGGTGCCGAGGCGGATCTGGTAGGTGCCGGTGGTGTTGAGGTACAGCGGGGCCAGCCCGCCTGCCGCGTGCAGCCACGGCGTGTCCTGCGTGGCCGCGAACCTCAGGTTGCCCTGGACCTGCTTCGTGGTCGGGCCGACGGCCGAGGCCTGGACCACCGCGGTGCTGTCGCCGTCGACCCGCCCGCTCACCAGGCTGGTGATGTCGAGGTCCAGGTCGACGTAGGAGTACTGCGAGTAGGACACGCCGTTGGTGCCGACGTCGTCGGGCAGGCCTCCGCCGAAGTGAACGCCGACCGGCACGCTCAGCCCGGTCGAGGTGACGCAGGTGTAGGAGCTGACCACGTCGACACCCGCGGCGGTCGCGGTACCCGCGGCGGCGCCGGACAGCGCCAACGTGGCGGCCACGATCAAAGCAGGACGAGCAGGAATCATCATCTGTTTCCCCTCCGGTTTCCCTTGCCGCGCTCCAGTGTGGCCGCGCCGGGTGGGGACGGGACACCGTCAACCGGCGTAAGGGTTCCCGAGGGCGCGGGTCGCGACGTGCACCGCGATCATCGCGGTGCTGGACGTGGCGAGCGGGTTCAAGGCCGGGAACGACGGGCCGTGCGGCCGAACCATCACGACCGTCGGGCCCATCGTCGAACTCGCGCGGCGGCTCATCACCGGTGGGTGACGTCCGGTCGGGCGGTGACTAGCGTGTGGTGGGTGGCTCGATCGGCGGCGTTCGAGGAGTTCCTGGCGGCGGTGAACGCGTCCGTCGAGCTGACGGGCGACTCGCTCGACGAGATCCCCGGCATCGGGGCGTTGTACGACCTGGTCGGCGAGGAACGGGTCGAGGCGGAGGACGTCCTCATCGCGAAGCTCGCCACGAACGACGGGCGGGTGGCCGCCGCGCTCGCCGACGCCGACTGCGTTCGAGCCATTCCGGCGCTCGTCGAGGCGACTTCCGAGAGGGCGGCGCCGACGATGCGGGTGTTCGCCGCGCGGGCGCTGCTCAGGTTGGGCGACCACTCGGGGTTGCCCGCCCTGGTTCGGCTGCTGCGCCGGCACGAGGGCAGTGGTTTCGACCGGGGCGCCGCGGCGCGGTCGCTGACCGAGTTCCCCGAGCCGGATCGGGAACTCCTGCTCGACGTGGCGTCCACCGACCCGGATGGGACGGCGCGGTCCGAGGCGGTCCAGGCGTTGCTGACCGCGGTCGGGCTGGACGACGACGAGGTGCTGTGGGGAGAGGTGCTGCTGAGCGTGAGCGGGCGGCTGCTGTCGTCGTTGTCGACCGTGAGGGCCGAGGCGCTGGCCGAGCTGCGGGAGATCCTGGCCAGGTGGGACGCGGGGGAGTCGGTCGAGGACCTGGGGCTGACCTGGCGGGCCGACCGGGAGGCCACGCCGTTGCGGCGGTTCGTCGAGAGCGTCGACAGCGACAGGGCGGACTTCTCCGTCGACGGGCTGGAGGCGTTGACCGGTCGTGAACGGACGCTCGTGGAGAACCTCGTCCTGTTGCGCCTGCACGCGGATCGTCGTGCGGTCCGGGCGGCGGGCAGGCTGGGGGTGAGCCGGGCGGTCGAGCCGCTGCGGGAACTGCGCGGGTCGGCGGAAGGGCACGCGCTGGCGGAGATCGAGTCCGTGGTGGAGGGCCTGACCTAGGCGAACGCCGTGGTGACGTCGTGGTGACGTCCCGGCCGCGCACCCGCTGACATCCTGGGGCGTCCGTACCTGGTCGGTGAAGGTGCTGAATGCCGGTGCCCGTGAAAGCCCGTGCTCCGCGGCCACCCGCGGTGGTGTCGCCCGTGGTGCTCCCGCGCGGTGGGGATGCCCGCGGTGCGGTGGACCCCGGACCCGCGGACCTGGTTCGTGCCCAGGCGCTGGTGGGCAACGCGGCCGTCTCCGCGGCCATGGGTGGCCTGCCGCGCGGGACCGAGCCGAAGCGGGAGTCGTGGACCGCGCGGATGTTGTTGGCCGGCCAGCGGATGGTCGGCAACCAGGCCGTCGCGATGGGAGCCCCGGCGGTGGCGCCGCGGGTGCCGCCGGTCGGTCGGCGGGCGACGCCCGCGCGGCCCGTCGAGTCGAAGGCGAAGCCACCCGCGGCCGACGTTCCCGACCGGAAGGACGCGCGGGACTCGTCCACTGCGGTGCGTACGGACAAGGTGCCGCCCAAGGAGAAGACCGGACCACGAACACCTGGCGCGGATCCGAAGTTCCAGGCGCTGACGAAGGACGTCACCACCAAGAAGAGGACCATCGGTTCGAGCCACCCGCCCGCGACGGCCGAGGCCGGTGCGGCGCAGGCGGCCGCGGTGGCGCCGTCCGACGACCAGGAGGCACGGGGCAAGGCGGCCCACGCCGAGGACATGGACGCCGCGCAGCCCAAGGAGTTCGACAAGAAGGCGTTCGTCGACGCGGTGAGGAAGGCGGTCGCCGACAGGGCCCCCAAGAACCTCGACGAGGCCGACAAGTTCGGTGGGTCAGGCAAGGCCGACGAGATCAAGACGGAGGTCCAGGGCGAGGTCGGGGCGGGCAAGGACGCGTCGGCCAAGGAGATCGCCGACACCACCGCCGCACCGCCGCGACCCGCGCCGGACGCCAAGCGGGTCGTGCCCCTGGCGTCGGACAAGGTGCCCGCCAAACCCGGAACCCCGAACCCGAACCTGGCCGCCCCCGACACGCTGCCGCCGTCCGCCACCGACATGTCGGAGGGCCCGCGGCAGGTCGACGAGCAGATGGCCGCGGCGAACGTCACCGAGAAGCAGCTGTCGTTCAAGAACTCCCGCGAGCCGGGGTTCGACAAGGCGGTGCGGGACAAGAAGACCGTGGAGGCGCACTCGTCGGCGGCACCGAAGAGGCTCCGCGCCGACGAGTCCCGCAGGATCGGCGAGGTGAAGGCCGGTGCGGCCGCTCGTGGTTCCGCGGCCATGGGCGGTCTCCACGCCACCCGCGTCGCCACCGGCCAGCAGGTCGGCACCGGCAAGGGCAGGACCAAGAAGACCGACGAGGACAAGCGGACGGAGGTCACCACCCTCCTTCAGGAGGTCTTCGACCAGACCAAGTGCGACGTCGAGAAGATCCTCACCGACCTGGACGGGAAGGTCGACGACGAGTTCACCACCAAGGAGAAGCGCGCACGGGACCGGTTCACCACCGAGCACGAAGACGGGATGCGCCGCTACAAGGACGAGCGGTACGGCGGCTGGGACGGCTGGATCAAGTGGGGCCGGGACCTGTTCGCGGGCCTGCCGGAGGAGGCCAACCGCATCTACGAGCGGGCGAAGGACCACTACCTGGCGGAGATGGACCGGATCATCTCCGACATCGCGGACCTGGTCGATCGGGAGCTGCGCCGCGCCAAGGACCGCATCGCCACCGGCCGCGGTGAACTCCAGGCCGCCGTGGACAAGCTGCCCGCGGACCTCAAGGCGATCGGTCGCGAGGCGGCCACGGAGTTCGCAGGCAGGTTCGACGAGCTGAAGGACACCGTCAACGACAAGGGCACCGAGCTCGTCGACACCCTCGCCACGAAGTACACCGACGCCGTCAAGGCGGTCGACGACGAGATCGCGGCGGAGAAGGAGAAGAACAAGGGCCTCGTCGCCAAGGCGGCCGAGGCGATCGGTGGCGCCATCAAGGCCGTCATCGAGCTGGGCCGCATGCTGATGGGGGTCCTCCGCAAGGCCGTCACCGCGATCGGCGCGATCCTGGAGGACCCGATCGGCTTCCTGGGAAACCTGGTCACGGGCGTCGGCGGCGGGCTGAAGCTGTTCATCCGCAACGCGGGCCGCCACCTGGAGCAGGGCGTCCTGGCCTGGCTGCTCGGCACCGCGGCCACGGCCGGTCTCCAGATCCCGACCACGTTCGACGTCGTCGGCATCCTGCTGATGATCGCCGGGCTGCTCGGCATCTCCTGGCTGAACATCCGGTCCCGCCTGGTCCGCAAGGTGCCGGAGAAGGCCGTCCTCGCGGCGGAGACCGCGGTGCCGGTGGTCGCCCAGGTCAAGCGGCAGGGCGTCCGCGGCATGGTCGACGACGTCGCACCCCGTGTCGGGGACCTGAAGAAGACCCTCGTCGAGGACCTCAAGTCCTACCTGCTGCCGACGATCGTCATCGCGGGCATCACCTGGATCCTGTCGCTGTTCAACCCGGCGTCGGCGTTCATCCGCGCCTGCAAGATGATCATCGACATCATCCGCTTCATCGTCACCAACGCCCGGCAGATCATCGACTTCGTCAACGCCGTGCTCGACGCGGTCATCGCGATCGCCCGCGGCGGCACGGGCGGTGTGCCCGCCCTGGTCGAACGCGCGCTGGCCCGCGCCATCCCCGTGCTCATCGGCGCCCTCGCGGCTCTGCTGGGCGTCGGTGGCATCGCGGGCAAGGTCCGCCAGATCTTCCAGAAGCTGTCCCGACCGGTCAACCGCGCCATCGACCTGGTGATCGACAAGATCGCCGGACTGGTCAAGAAGCTCTGGGCGAGGATCAAGCCGAAGCCGCCGCGCAGGAGGCCTGCGCGCCGTCCGGACGGCCGCGCACCGGTCGGGCCGCGCAGGACACGACCCGTCGACCGCCGCCGGCGCGACCCGCGCCGCCCGAAGGACGACGCCCGGCAGCGCCGGAAGCTCATGGCAGCGCTGCGCGAGGCAGGCAGGCTGGCCGACCGCGTCTCCGGCGACCAGGACGCCGTGCGGCGCGGGCTGCCCGCGATCAAGTCCCGCTACCGCTTGACGCTGTTGACCGCGGTCACGCGCCAGGGGACCGGTGACGCGGTGCTGTTCATCTTCGACGGGGCGATCAACCCGCGTGCCACGGTCGAGCACCTGGCGCACGACACCTACTTCGACGAGGCGAAGCGGGCCTACAAGAGGCCGGATCCCGCCGACAGCCTCGACTTCGCGATCGACGACATGCCGGGCCGGATGGGCGCCACCGTGCCGGGGCTGAAGAAGGTCATCCGGCTCGGCGAGACCCAGGCGCGCAGGTACGCCGAGAAGTGGGTCGCGGAAGGCAGGCTGACCAGGACGGTCACGGCTCGCGGCCGGGTCGTCTACAGCTTCGTGCACCTGACGGCCGACAGCCTCCGAGTGCCCTACGACCACCCCGAGCGCGACAGGTGGATGGCGGGCGCGGCGAGGATCCACCTGTCGTCCACGACGGCGGCCCGCCTCTGGTACCAGCTCATCGCGGGCATGCGCGACGGCAAGCCGGACAACTTCGAGATAGTCGCGGACACGCTGATGCGCGGGATGCGGGTCTCGCCGGGCAAGGGCGCGCTCTGGTCGAAGGGCGTCGACCTCAGCGACTACGCGGCGAGCCTCGGGTTCGTCACGCTGGAGAGGCAGGAGTTCTACAACGTCACCGAAGGCCTCGTGCTGCTCGACAACTGGTCCATCGTCCGTCCGGTGTGGCAGGCGTTCTCCGAGCGCTACGCGCGTCAGCTCCGCAGGGAGATCCACATCTTCGTGCGGCAGCTCGTGTCCGGCTCGGTGCTGGTCGACATCGAACTGCCCGCCGTGCGCAGGACCGTGCGGGCCCTGGGCAGGCCCATCGGGCTGAGGTTCCACGGCATGGACTGGGGCGACGACCCGACGAAGGTGCTGCGGGAACCGGTGCCGAGGTACTGGCGCGAACTGCTGGCCGACGGCACGCCGCTCGACCAGGGGCAGCAGCAGGTTCTCGACGAGAAGGGCGCCGGCTCCGCGACCGCGCAGGCGCGCAACCGGTTCCGGACGAGCCAGGCGTCGAAGCGGGCGGCGGGGACCAGGACGCCGTCGGGGGACGTCGAGCCGAACGCGTTGCGACGGTTGATGGAGTCGCTCCCGGTGGTGCCGCACGTGGAACCCGCGATGCGGCGGTTCGCCCGGATGTCCGTCAACGCGCCGGGGGACGTCCGGCTGGTGCCGGTCGGGGGCGGGTTCTCCGGCGCGCCGGTGCTGCGGATCGTCGACGCGACCACCAGGCTGCTCGGCGTGCTGAAGATCTTCCCGAGCCAGGAGCAGTTCGCGATGGAGCTGTCGGCACTGGCCCGGCTGGGACGCGTGAAGATCGTCGGCGGGCGGGCGGTGGCCGCTCTGGGCGTCGCGCGGACGTCCCGACGGCCGGGGGCGGCGGGCATGGTGGTCTCGACCGCGGCCCGCGGCAGCGACGTCGAGGGGATGATGAGGGACACCGGCGCCACGCCGACCGGTCCGGCCCGCGCGCGGATGTTCGGGCAGCTGAGCGCGGCCGTCGCGGGGATCGGGCGCACGCTCGCCCAGCTGCACACCACACCGAGGGGCTCGGGCGGCCCGGTCGCGTCCGCGTTCCTGCGACGGCACGTCGACGACATGGTCGACCGCCGGGACAGGCTGACCGGCTTCCGCGACGAGCTGGCCATCGCCGGCATCGACGTGACCGAGTTGCAGTCGCGGATCGACCGGCTGGTGGCCCGGTTCCGCGCCAACCCCGGCGGATCGGCCCTGGTGCACGGGGACTCGCACCCCGGCAACTACTTCTTCGACGCCGCCGCCGGGGTCACGATCATCGACACCACCACGCTGCACTTCTCGATCGACGCGCGCGGAACGCCCATCGGCGCGCCGTCCCGGGACGTGGCCAACTTCGCGCAGCAGCTGGCCCACTACAGCGTCACCCTGAAGCTGACCCGCGCCGAGGTGGCTACGCTCCAGTCCGTGTTCCGCGCCGCGTACGCCTCCGCCGGTGGCACCGGCACCACACCCGAGGCGGACGCGTTCTTCCGCGCCAGGGCGTCGCTCGGCTGGTTGATGCGGGCGATGAGCACCCTGCGCGCGACCGCACGTCCCGGCGTGCCGCCCGCGATCGACCCCGTGCAGCGGCGTCACATCAGGTTGGCGAAGGAGGCTTTCGGTCTGTGACATCACCATTCCCCTTGTCGGCCGGGGGACGCGTGCGGTGGCGGACCGCTCTGCCCGACCGCCACGTCATCGGGGTGTCGGTCGCCGCGGACGGGATGTGCTTCGTGGCGACGGGTAGCGGCGTGCTCGCGCTGGACGGACCCGAGCCGCGGTGGTCCGCCGACACCGCCGCGCACTGGGGCTGCCTGCTGTTCGGCGACGGCCTGCTGGTCACGGGCGGGGCCGACGGGTTCGTGGTGCGCGAGCAGCGGACGGGGGCGGTCGTCGGCGCGGTCGAGGCGACGCCCACGTCCGGGCCGGTGTCGCTGGGCGAGCTCCTGGTGTTCCTGGCGGGGCAGGCGCTCCGCGCGACCACGGTGACCGGGGAGGTGCGGTGGGAGGTCGACGTTCCCGCGCTGTACCCGCCGCTCGTGCGGCGCGACACCGTGGTCGTCGCCGAGGACACGGCGGTGCGCGCCCTCCGCGCGGACGGCGGTCCGCTGTGGAGGGTCGAGCTGTCGGGGGAGGTGGACGGATCGCTCGTCGGCCTGCCCGGCGGTCACGTGCTGGTGCCGGTCCGGGGCGACGACCACATCGGGTTCGTCGTGGTCGATCCGCACGGCGGGGTCCGCCCGGTGCCCGCACACCTGCCGCCCGGTGACCTGGTGGTGCCGGTTCCCGGGACCGGCCTGCTCGTGCTGCCCGGCTGGCCGGAGCCGGACGACCTCGGCGAGCCGCATGCGGTGGTGACCGTCGTCGACAGCGGCACGGGAGTCGTCGTGCGGCGACACCGCGTGCCCGCCGAGGCCCACGGCGCGGTGGCGGGCGCCAACGGACTGGTCGCCGTGGCCGGCAGTCCGGCCTGGGACTACTGGGCGAAGTACCACGGGTGGCCCGGCTACGACCTGGAGGACGACTGCTACGTGCTGTTCCTCGACGCGCACGGCGCGCGTGGCGAGTGGCTGGCGAACACGCCCATCACCGGCCCGCTCGCCGTCGCCGCGAACGGCGACCTGCTGGTACCCGTGTCGGGAGAACTCGTCAGCCTGGGCTGAGTTCCAGACCAGCGGCGGGGAGGCGCGGTGGACGGCCGCGGCGGTCTGGACGAACGAGCGGACCAGGGGGTTGGTGGTACTCGTTGGGGATACCGCCCAACCGTTGTCGTCGGCGGATGACCAAGTCGATGATCCGGACTCGGCCGGTGATCGGTGGTGGCAGCGCCTGCGACGGTCGTGCGTTGGCGATGCCTTGGCGGGGGCGATGCGAGTGGTAGAACTGCCCGTGCTCCCGCAGGGCGGGCGGCAGGTGCCGCTGGTTCCGGAGCAGGGTGCGGTTGAGGAGTTCGAGGTCCACGACGAGGTTCTTCGCGGCTTGGGTGACCCGGGCTGCGGTCGGGTGTGCCGCGGCGCCCAGGATCCTGATCCGGCGGCTGGTGCGTTCGACGACCGTGAACACGTACAGGCGGTGCCGTCGAACGGGGTGGGGATCAGTCAGCTCCAAACAGCGCCGATCATGGTGTTGTCCGACCAGTGCGGTGTTCCTGGTCGTCCGGGTTCCCCATTTTCCGGCTGTCGTAGCGAATGACCGTGATGACGGCGACAAGCACCAGCACACTGCCGGCGAGAGCGACCGGTGGTAGGCGCTCGCCGAGCAGCAGCCAGCCCAGGAGCAGGGCGATCACCGGGTTGACGTAGGCGTAGGTGGAGGCGATGGACATCGGGGCGTTCCTGAGCAGCCAGACCAGACACGCGAACGGCACCACCCCGCCCGGGATGGCGAGGTACAGCACCGCGAGCGAGGAGGCGGAGGAGGCGTCGCTGATGACACCGGTGTGAACCTCGCCGGTCACGAAGGACAGGACGAGCAGGGCCGTTCCGGCGGTGGACATCTGAATGGTCACCGTGACGAGCGGGTCGCTGGGCATTGCCAGTCGCGCGGTTCCGAACGTGCCTCCGGCCTCGCAGAGCGCAGCCGTCAACAGCGCGGCGATGCCGACCGCGGACACCCCAGCGGTGTCCAGGCCGGAGGACAGGCACAGGAGCGCGATGCCGACGAAACCGACCGCGACGCCGAGCAGCACCACTGGGCGAGCCCGGTCACCGCTGAGCGCCCGGTACAGGACTATCCACAGTGGAACAGTCGCTACGATCAGTGCGGCCAGGCCGGAACTGGTGAACTGCTGTCCGTAGGTCACCAACCCGCGCGCGGCGGCCAACGTGAACAGTCCGGCGACCGCGGCACTTCCCAGCCACGTCGACGGCATGCGGAATCGTTTCCACCCATGACCGGGTAGCAGGAATGCGCACAGGACGACTCCGGCGACCAAGAACCGCGAAGAGGTACCCAGCAGCGGTGGGATGGTTTCGAGCATGATCTCGTTCGCGGCGTAGGTGGAGCCCCAGAGCAGGTAGACCAGCAGTAAGGCCACCACCACCCGGCCGAGCTGAGGCTTCGTACGGCTGACCATGGCTCGGTACACTACATTTCGTCCCGCGTCGCCAGCCCTGACCGCCATACGGCGAACTCGGAGAAGCCGTGCAGAAGTGGAGCCTCGGCCTGCCGTTCCTGTTCCGCGATCCACACCACCTCGCCGATGAGGACCGTGGGGTCGCGCACCGTCATTGAGCTGTGCAGCACGCATTCCGCAGTACCGCGCACGTGGTCAGCGGGGCATTGGCAGGTGGTGACCATGGCTCGGGTGCCACGGCACGCCGTCGAACGGCCGGTCGTAGCCGGCGGCGAAGGTGCGAGCCAGGTGAGAGCCGTCCACCAATTCCGGTAGAGCAGTCCGCCTGGGCTTGGCGTGTCGAGATGCTCGCGCTGATCGCGGATGGCGACCGGCTCTTCCTTGCACACGTTGACACGGTAGTGCTCAGCAGTCGGTGATCTGAGACGATTTCCGCTGGTCAAGTGCTTGGGCGTAGTGGGAAAACCCAGGCCGAGTTGGAGGTTGTTCGTGGTGCGATCACGGATGGCGTTCAGGAACTCACCGGATCGGCGGTGACGAGCTCGGTGACGGGGTCGTGGGCCAGTCCGGTCGTGCCCGCCACGACGATCGTCGCGTTCCTCCAGGGCTGTTCGCGGAGCATGAACGGTAGTTCCTCGGCCAGCCAGGCCGTGACGTGCCGCCGTTGGGCGGCGGAATCACCGTCGCGCGCCACCAGGCGGCGCCCCTGCTCGTCGAGGTCGCCCTGGACCCAGATCGACGCGTCGGTCCACGGAGCGAGTTCCTCGCGAATGCTCCCGGTGCCCTCGACCCACACGACCTCCGCCCCGGCGGGCACCTCGATCACACCGGGCCGCTGGTGCTCCACCCAGGCCGACGGCCGGAACGCCACGGCCTCACCCCGGTGCAGGGGCCGCAGGACGTGCTCGATGATCAGCGCCGCCCAGTCGAAGCACGCGTGGTTCCAGGCGACGTCGTCGGTGTGCACGATGCCGGACGCGGGCACGACGCGCCGCAGCCGCTCGACGAGCGTCGACTTCCCAGCACCACCACGCCCGTCGACCGCGATGACCAGCGGACGTCCGGTCACGTCAGGCGCCGACTCACGCAGCCGCCGCACAACGTCGACCAACGCCTCAACCCGCCACCCCGTGCCGAGAACCTCACCCGGATGCAGGCGCATCCACGACCTCCTCGCATCCACGACCGCTCCGGTCACGGTGAAGCGGCGGTTGGGTGAGCGACCCTACCGGCACTACCCGGCCACCCCCGCTGCTTCCCCACGAGACCTACCCCTCCACTCGCCCGGCCGCCGGCGACCGCACCTCACCCGCACCCCGCCAACCCGCTGATCACCTCCCGCGACCCCGCCACGTCGAGCGCCACGGCCGAGATCCCCTCCAGCGCCGCCCGGTACCCGGCGACGTGTTCGGGGTTCTCCAGGAACACGTCGGCCACCATGCTCTCCAGGTGCACCACCGATCGCCCGCCAGCCGCGTCGAGCAGCGCGAACGGCCCCGGCACCCCCGCGTGCCCACCCGCGCCGGTCGGCACGACCCGCACCACGGCGGGCACCAGCAGCAGGTGCATCAGCTGGTCGTGCATCACCGCGGGCCCGCCGACAGGTCTGCGCAGAGCCTGCTCCTCCAGGTAGAACACGGCTCCCGCCCGACCAGGCACCTCGCCGCACCGGAGCGCCCGCGCGTAGTCCGGTGTCCGAAGTGGACCGGGGATCACCGTGCACGCGTAGCACGTGATCGCCGTCGCCCGCTCGTGCTCGGCCACCGCGGTCCGCCCGTCGCCCCCGAACGGGCGGACCCACGTGTCCTTCCCGGACTCACGGCACAGCTCCACCAGCCGCGCGAACTCGGCGCCCTTCACCTTGCACAGCGCCAAGTACGCCGCCACGTCGGTCGCCGACGCGCCGCGCACACCCGCCTCCAGCTTCGACACCTTGCCGAGGCTCCAGCCGAGCGCGGCGGCGAGCACACCGCTGCTCCACCCGGCCGCGAGCCGCTTCTGCCGCAACTCGCCGCCGAGCCCGCGACTGCGCGTCGTCGACTCCCGCCTCGGATCCTGTTCGGACATACCGCCCCCCTTCTCGTGCCGCTCGGGAGGACTGTATCGGCGACCACCGACAAGAACCGGGGTCAGCCGCCGACGTAGGCCGACAGGTGCTTGCCCGTGAGGGTGGAGTGGGTGGCGACGAGGTCGGCGGGGGTGCCCTCGAAGACGATCCGGCCGCCGTCGTTGCCCGCGCCGGGACCGAGGTCGATGATCCAGTCGGCGTGCGCCATGACCGCCTGGTGGTGCTCGACGACGATGACCGACTTGCCGGAGTCGACGAGCCGGTCGAGCAGACCGAGCAGGTGTTCGACGTCGGCGAGGTGCAGACCCGCGGTCGGCTCGTCGAGGACGTAGACGCCGCCCTTCTCGGCCATGTGGGTCGCCAGCTTCAGCCGCTGCCGCTCACCGCCGGACAGCGTCGTGAGCGGCTGCCCCAGGCTCAGGTAGCCCAGCCCGACGTCGGCGAGCCGGGTGAGCACGGCGTGCGCGGCGGGGGTGCGGGCCTCGCCGTCGCCGAAGAACGCCTCGGCCTCGGTCACCGACATCGCGAGCACCTCGCTGATGTCACGGCCGCCGAAGCGGTACTCCAGGACGGACGAGTCGAACCGCTTCCCCTCGCACTCCTCGCACGTCGTGGCGACGCCCGCCATCATGGCCAGGTCGGTGAAGATCACGCCCGCGCCGTTGCACGCCGGGCACGCCCCCTCGGAGTTGGCGCTGAACAGGGCGGGCTTCACCCCGTTGGCCTTGGCGAAGGCCTTGCGGATCGGTTCGAGCAGGCCCGTGTAGGTCGCCGGGTTGCTCCGCCGCGAGCCGCGGATCGCGCCCTGGTCGATCGACACCACGTCCTGCCCGGCGGGGATCGACCCGTGCACGAGCGAACTCTTGCCGGACCCCGCGACACCCGTGACGACGACGAGCACGCCGAGCGGGACGTCCACGTCGACGTTCCGCAGGTTGTGCGTCGACGCGCCGCGGATCTCCAGCGCGCCCGTGGGCGTCCGCACGGACTTCTTCAGCGCCGCCCGGTCGTCGAAGTGGCGCCCGGTGATCGTGCCGCTGGACCGGAGCCCCTCGACGGTGCCCTCGAAGCAGACGGTGCCGCCCGCGGTGCCCGCGCCGGGACCGAGGTCGACCACGTGGTCGGCGATCACGATCGTCTCCGGCTTGTGCTCCACCACCAGCACGGTGTTGCCCTTGTTCCGCAATCGCAGCAGCAGGGTGTTCATCCGCTGGATGTCGTGGGGGTGCAGACCGATCGTGGGCTCGTCGAACACGTAGGTGGTGTCGGTGAGCGAGGAACCGAGGTGGCGGATCATCTTGACGCGCTGCGACTCGCCACCCGACAGCGTGCCCGCGGGCCGGTCGAGCGAGAGGTAGCCCAAGCCGATCTCCACGAACGAGTCGAGGGTGTGCGCCAGCTTCTCCAGCAGCGGCGCGACGGACGGCTCGCTGAGCCCCCGCACCCACTCGGCCAGGTCGCTGATCTGCATCGAGCACGCGTCGGCGATGTTGAGCTTCTCGATCCTGGACGACCGCGCCGCCTCGCTGAGCCGGGTGCCGTCGCACTCGGGGCAGGTGGTGAAGGTGACCGCCCGGTCCACGAACGCCCGGATGTGCGGCTGGAGCGCCTCCTTGTCCTTGGACAGGAACGACTTCTGGATCTTCGGGATCAGCCCCTCGTAGGTGAGGTTCACCCCCTCGACCTTCACCTTGACCGGCTCGCGGTAGAGGAAGTCGTTCATCTCCTTCTTGGTGAACTTCCGGATCGGCTTGTGCGGGTCGAGGAAGCCGGACTCGGCGTAGGTCCGCACCGTCCAGAAGCTGTCGGACTTCCAGCCGGGGATGGTGAACGCGCCCTCGGCGATCGACCTGGAGTCGTCGTAGAGCTGCGTGAGGTCGATGTCGGACACCGCGCCCCTGCCCTCGCAGCGAGGGCACATGCCGCCGGTGATGCTGAACTCGCGCCGCTCCTTCACGGTCCGGCCCGCGCGTTCCACGACGACGGCGCCCGCCCCGCTGATCGACGCGACGTTGAACGAGAACGCCTGGGGCGACCCGATGTGCGGCTCGCCGAGCCTGCTGAAGAGGATGCGCAGCATCGCGTTGGCGTCGGTCGCGGTGCCGACCGTGGAGCGCGGGTCGGCGCCCATCCGCTGCTGGTCGACGATGATCGCCGTCGTCAGCCCCTCGAGCACGTCGACCTCGGGCCGCGCCAGCGTCGGCATGAAGCCCTGCACGAAGGCGCTGTACGTCTCGTTGATCATCCGCTGGGACTCCGCGGCGATCGTGCCGAACACCAGCGAGCTCTTGCCCGACCCGGAGACGCCGGTGAACACCGTCAGCCTGCGCTTGGGGATCTCGACGCTGACGTCCTTGAGGTTGTTCACCCGCGCGCCGTGCACGCGGATCAGGTCGTGCGTGTCGGCTTCGTGCGGCGCAGGCGACTGCGTGTCCGTCCTCTTGCTCATCGTTTCTCCCTCTGTCGGGCGGGGCCGCTCCCGCGGCCCGTCGTCGCCTGGCTCGTGCTGGTCGGCGCCGGTCCGGTGTCTACCCGATCGGGCGGGCCGCGGCCACGCGGCGCGCCCGACCGGATCCGGTCGTCAGCGCAGTTCCTGGATGCGGATGAGGTTGCCCGCGGGGTCGCGGAACGCGGAGTCGCGAACGCCGTACGGCTGGTCGGTCGGCTCCTGGACCACGTCGGCGCCGCTCGCCTGGAGCTTCGCGAACGTGGCGTCGAGGTCCTTGGTGGCCAGGTTGATGCCGCCGTAGGTGCCCTTGGCCATCATCTCGACGATGGTGCGGCGCTCGTCCTCGGTGATGCCGGGGTCGACGGCGGGCGGGTGCAGGACGATGGACGTGCCGGGCTGGTCGACGGGGCCGACCGTGATCCAGCGCATCCCGTTGTGGCCGACGTCGCCGCGGACCTCGAAACCGAGGGTGTCGCGGTAGAAGGCCAGGGCGGCGTCCGGGTCGTCGTGGGGGAGGAAGCTCGAGTGAATCACGATGTCCATGCCGGTGAGACTAGGTCCGGCTGGGGGACCGCGCTTCTCGATTCCTGACCGGTCTGGTCACCTGTTTCGTCACGCACGGCGGCATCTCCGGAGCGGCCGGGGCCATCTGTGCGCGGTAGGCGCTGGGCGACACCCCGACCAGTTCGCTGAAGCGGGTGCTGAAGGTCCCGAGCGACGAGCAGCCGACCGCGAAGCAGACCTCGGTGACGCTCGTGCCGCCGCGGCGCAGCATCGCCATCGCGCGCTCGATGCGCCGGGTCATCAGGTAGGAGTAGGGCGATTCGCCGTAGGCGCGCCGGAA
Organism: Umezawaea sp.; assembly: GCF_057122925.1. Classification (NCBI taxonomy): domain Bacteria; kingdom Bacillati; phylum Actinomycetota; class Actinomycetes; order Pseudonocardiales; family Pseudonocardiaceae; genus Umezawaea; species Umezawaea sp. The sequence continues at coordinate 97,352 of NZ_DBNGPQ010000057.1, forward strand.
CTCGCGGCTGAGGTGCCCGGCGGACATGTTGACGCCGCGGGCGAGAGCCTCGACGTCCAGCGGCTGGGCGTGCTCCCGGTCGATCCGGTCGCGGACGCGCCGCAGCCGCGCGAGGTCGCCCAGGCGCTGGGACTCGGCCGATCTGCTGCTCACCCCGAGATCGTGCCACACGCCCGACGTGCTCTCACGCCGTCGGCTCCGAGGGCGTTGTCGCTGCTAGATCGCTCGATGGGAGGACATATGGCAATTGTGTGACCACCGGGATTGGGATGTCATGAACACGTGAGCATGGAATCGTTGGCGGCGCTGGTGAACCGCGGCTTCTTCTTCCAGGCGTTGTCGGACGAACGGGGGGAGATCGAGGTCGTCGTCGGCTCGTACGGCTGGCACGGGTACTTCGACCGGATCCACGTGTGGGGCGAGGACGAGGCCGTCGCCGCACGGGAGCGGAGCGATCACCGACCGTTCAGCGGGAACGTGGTGTGGAGCTACGAGGGCAGCGCGGTCGACACGGCCCTGGCTCTGCTCGAACTGCCGAAACCGGGCGAGCCGGGTGCGCCGACGCTGGCGAGGGCGAGCCCGTCGAGCCTGTGGCTGCCGCTGTCGTCGCGCCGGAGGCGACAATGATCGGGTGCTGCCCCAGGAACGCCTCATCACCAGGGTCGTCGCGCTGTGTCGCGCCGACGAGCGGTTCGACGCGGTGCTGCGCTACGGCTCGTTCGCCCAGGGAAGCGGCGACGAGCACAGCGACGTCGAGTTCTGGCTCTTCTCCGAGGTGGAGATCGACGCCGAGGCGTGGTGCGCCCGGATCGCGCCGATCACCCACCACGTGCGCAACGAGTTCGGCGCCGACGTCGTGTTCTTCGAGGGGTTGGTGCGCGGCGAGTTCCACTTCGCCCACGACGTTGCGGTGGTCGCGGAGTGGCCCGCTCGCGGCGCCTCCGTGGACGCGATGGTCGTCGTCGACCGCCGCGGTGCGCTGCGGGCCGCGCTGGAACGGGTGCCGCTGCGGCCCGTGCTGCCCGAGGCGGGTGAGCTGTGCGGTCGATTCGTGAACTGGCTGGTGCTCGCCCACCACGTCCAGGCCAGGGGAGAGGTGCTGCGCGCGGCCGACGCGATGGCGCACGTCCGCCGCCACCTGCTGTGGATGGGGCGGCTGGCCGAGGGGTCGATCGAGCACTGGCTCACACCGTCCAGGCTCGCCGAGGCCGAGCTGTCACCCGACCTGCTGGCGCGCCTGGACGTCACGAGCCCGGCGGCGGCCTGGCGGGTCGGGCGGGAGCTGTGGCTCGCCCTCGGCTGTCCCGTCCCGGTCGGACTCTTCACGGAGCTGGACGCGGCGCTGTCCTAGAGTCGCGCCCTCGGTCAGGGGCGAGGTTCGCGCCTGCCACGAGGCTCAGGTGCCTGCGCACCGTCGCGCGCAGGTCGTCGGCCGAGAACCGGTCGGGGTAGCTGGTCGCCTGGAGGGTCAGTCCGTCGATGACCACGTGCAGGTGCTCGGCCCACTGTTCGAGGTGGACGTCGGGCAGTTCACCTCCGACCGTCTCCGGCGCGGCGACGTCGCGGACCAGACCGACCGCGAGGCGGCAGACGTGCCGGGTGCCGGTCCACGCCTGGCTCCGCAGGTCTCGCAGCGTGTCGTCGACGTGGGACCGGACGAGGAAGGCCAGCCACACGTCCGCCTCGCCCCGGCGTTCGTCGTCCAGCGGCAGCATCGCTTCCAGGAGCAGCGAAGCGCGGTCCGCGGCGTCGGCCGTGGAGTGGAGCTGTGCCTCGACGCGGGCGCTGACGTTGGTGCCGATGGCGAGGGCGGCGAAGTGCAGGAGGCCGTGCTGGCTCTCGAAGTAGTGCCGGAGACCGCCCATGGAGATGCCCGCGTGCTCGGCGACCCGCCGCACCGTGGCGCCCTCGATGCCGTGTCGTCCGATGACGTCCCACACGGCGCGGACGATCTCGGCGCGACGCTTGTCGTGGTCGACCACCTTGGGCACACCACCGTTATAGCACGCTTGTGCGGTCCTGTTACCGTACAAGCGTGCGGAATAAACTGTCGTTCCTCGTCACCGTCGGCGGGTTGGCCACGATCGCCGTGTCCGCACTGGCGCTCACGCTGACCGGCACCGGGGAGGTGCGGTACTCGGCCGACCACACCGACACCATCCCGTTCTGGCACCGGTGGGTCCCGGCCCTCGTCGGCATCGCCCTCGTCCGGCTGGTGCCTCCGCGAACCAGCCGTCGGGCCGTCACCGAGCCCGCCGGCACCGTGCGCGGTGAGGCGCTGGTCCTCGCGGCCACGGCCGTGCTGTTCGCGGTGGGGTTGTGGCTCGCCGGTGGCGGCGAACCAGCCCACACGGCGCTCAAGCTGCCGCTGCTGCTCGCGGTCCCGCTGGTCGTGTTCCGCGTGACGCGGCGGCGCGGCGGAGCCGCCCCGATCGGCGTCCCCGACGTCACCGGGGCGTGGCGCCGCTGGGGGCCGACCGTGCCCGTGGCGGCGTGGCTGGTGCTGGCGCACGCCAGTCCGGTCGCCGTTCCCACCAGGGGTGCGGTCGGCGGTGACGACGCCCTGACCCTGGTGCTCACCGTCGTCATCGTCTTCGCCGTCAACAGCCTGCTGGAGGAGGTCTTCTACCGCCGCTGGCTCCAGACCCGCTGGGAAGTCCTCCTGGGAGCGTGGCCGGGCATCGTCGTGGCCTCCCTGCTGTGGGCGGTGTGGCACGTCGGCATCCAGGGCAGCGGCGCCCTGCCCGCCGATCTCGCCTCGGCCGTGGTCAACCAGGGCGTTCAGGGGCTCTTCCTCGGCTACCTGTGGAGCCGGTACCGCACTCTGTGGCCGATCCTGACCGTCCACGGCGCGATGAACGTCGCACCGACCCTGCTCGCACTGCTGTAGCTAGGAGCTGTTTGGGGTTTAGATCATGTGGTCGAGGTCAGGGCCTTCAACCACATGACCGCAGCTCGTAGAGGTAACCCGGCCTCGTAGCTTTCCGCTGACTTGTCGTAGCGAGTGGCCAAGCCACGCCATGTCGTGATCTTCTGAAAGCAGCGTTCGACGGTGTTGCGCTGCCTGTAGCGCACGGGATCGAACGAGACCGGGCGTCCGCCGGCCGAACCTCTCCTCTTCCGGTTGGCCTGCTGGTCGGTCTTCTCCGGGATTACCGCCGTGATCCGACGACGACGCAGACAAGCCCGATTAGTCTTGGAGGAGTAGGCCTTGTCCGCGGCCACCGCGCCCGGACGGGTACGGGGCCGACCGACCTCGCCCGGGACCCGGATCTTGTTCAGCACGGCCTGAAACCGCGGTGAGTCCCCAGCTTGACCAGGCGTGAGCGCGAACGCCAACGGCATTGCGCCCGCGTCGACCACGGCGTGGATCCTGCTGCTCAGCCCGCCTCGGGACCGGCCGAGCAGGCAACGGAGCCCTCTCTTCCTCGGCCAGCGCCTGTTCCAGCGCATCGAGGGTCTCACCGGCAACCGCGAGCCCGGCCGATCCGTGGTGGGCCCGCACGATCGTGGAGTCCAGGCTGACCAGTTCCCACCCGACCTGCCCACGAGACGCGGCTCCGGCGATCAGCTCGCCCACCAACACCTGGAACACCCCGGCCTGACCCAGGCGTTGAACCGGGAGCAGACGGTGGACCAAGGCCCATACCGTTCAGGGACATCACGCCAACCCGATCCGGTACGGAACCGCCACAAAATCCCGTTGAACTGGTCCCGCACCCGCCGCGGCAACGGCCCCGTGGCCGCCACCGGCACATGCGGCTCGATCAGTGCCCACTCGGCATCGGTCAGATCACAACGCGCCACATCCGGGTTCTACCAGCCCTAGCGGCTTCTACCTAGATCCGAACTCCACACAGCTCCTAGTGGAGCGTCTTGTGCGACGGGTACCACGTGTCACCGGCGGGTTCACCCGCGAGGTTCCAACTCCAGGACACGGTGGGCGTGATGCGCAGGTAGGTGCCCGGCCCGACCAGACCGACCCGTTCGAACGGCTGCTCGGCGGTGCCGTACACGCGGATGCCCCGAGCGACGAACGGTTCGAGCGACACGAGGTCGTCGACCACCAGCGCGACCTTGTGGTGTCCTGACGCGACGTTGCGGAACTTCCGGGTACCGCGCACGGTCGCACCGCCGCCGATCCACAGGTGCGTCCCGTCGAACTCGACGGCCACGGGGACGACGTCGGGCTGCCCGCCGCCGCCCAGGGTCGCCAGCCGACCGAGGTGCTGTGCCCGCAGGTACGCGATCTCCTCATCGGTGAAGGCCATGCAGGCACGTTATCGGCCGACTCCGCGGTGGCGGGAGAGTTCGCGCTCCAGCGGGGTGCGGAACCGCGGCCGCACCCGCACCGCCCCCAGCCACCCGGCCACCGTCGCCGCCTCGCGGGCGATCAGCGCCTCGGCCTCCGTGCCCACGTCCTCCAGGAGGCTCCAGACGATCTCGCCGTCCGCCCGCTGCGCCCACGCGCCGACCACCCGCCCGTCGCACCAGACCGTCGGCCCGGCGTTGCCCGTGGTGTCGAACAACGACGGCACGTGCGCGGGGGAGAGGTACCAGTCCCGGTCGCGCCACCCCATCGTCGTCGAGTCCAGCCCCGGCAGCAGCGCCACCCAGGGCTCGGGCTCGGCGACCGGGCCCGCGTCGCCGGGCACGACGTACCCCGTGCCCTCGTCGATCACGACCTCCTCCATGCCCGCCAGCGCTTTCCGGGTCGCGGTGAGCGACCAGCCTGTCCACCACCTCAGGTCCGCCACCGTCGCCGGGCCGTGGGAGGCGAGCCACCGGCGGGCCAACTCGGCCTGGGCGTCGGCGAGGGGCACCTCCTGCCACGGGGTCGCGGTGGTCCAGCGGAACTGGCTGCTGATCCAGGAACCGCGCGGTCGGGCGCGGCGGATGTGGCCGTCGCAGGCGAGCGTGCGGATGATCCGGCTGGACACGTTCTGCTTGGTCTCGTAGGGCTTGCCCGCGGCGACGACGACCTGCTCGCGCAGCGCGGGCACGTCCTGGCCGAGCTGCGCCGCGGTCGCCTCGCCCCTGGCGCGCAGGGCGGCCAGGACGGCCTGCTGGACCTCGGCGAGCCGCCGCGCGTCCCAGCCGACGCCCTCGCTGAGGTAGGTGAGCAGCTTCGCGCGTTCCCGCGCCGAGATCGTGACTCCGGTGGAGCCGTGCACCAGGGGAGCGAGGTCGGCGGGCACGACGAACATGGTGCGGCGCATGGCGAGCAGGCGGTGCAGCGTCACGTCGTCGTACAGCGCGCGTTCGACGGGCTCGTGACCCGGCGTCCGCAGCCTGGCCGCGATGGACAGGAACACGGTGGCCGGGTCGGTGGCGTGCACGGCGACGAGGGCGTCCGCGACCTCCTCGACACGGTCCACGTGCGCCGACGGTGCGAGGAGGTGCCGCGTGCCCAGCCGGGCCCGGCGCTGGCGCACGTCGATCCGGGGAGGTGCCACCGGGTCATCCAACCAGCCGCGCGGAGTGGGCGTCGGGCCACCGCGCCGGGTGGATCTACGCTGGCGCCCGACAGGCACGGTGCGAACGGGTGGGACTTCGATGTCGGCGACGCGGCTCTTGGTGCTCGGCGTGGTGCGCGGCTACGGCAGCGCGCACGGTTACCTGGTGGGCACCGACCTCGTGTCGTGGGGCGCGGACGAGTGGGCGAACGTCAAGTGGGGGTCGATCTACCACGCGCTCAAGCAGTTGACCAAGGAGGGCTGCCTGTCCGAGTCGCTCGTGCCGCCCGCCAGGACGGACTACCGGCTGACCGACAAGGGCGAGGTCGAGTACCTGAGGCTGCTGCGGGACGCGCTGAGGCTGCCCGACGTGCGGCCGGACACGCTCGGGGCCGGACTCGCCCTGCTGCCCTCGCTGACGCGCGCGGAGGCGATCGGGCTGCTGCGGCAGCGGCTGGAGGCGCTGGAGGGCAAGCGCGATTCGGCGCGCGGGCTGCGCGAGTCCTGGGGCCGCCCGACGCACGTGAAGGAGCTGTTCGGGCTGTGGGAGCACACCGCCGCCGGTGACGCCGCGTGGACGCGCGGGCTGGTCGAACGCCTGGAGTCGGGCGAGTACCCCATGATGGGGGAGCCCGGCTCGCCCGGACCCGCGGGGAGCTGGCACGACCCGTCCCTGGGCCGCCACCCGTAGTTGTCCTCTTGTCGTTGACCTGATCGTCCCCCTGTGCCTTACTCAAGTTTGAATAGTGTGGCCGTTTCGGGCACACTCGTGGGGCCGCGAGGGGAGCGGCCCGGACGTTTCACCCGTTGGAGGTGGAGGCGGGGCCTCCACCTGGGACGGTGCGACTCACCTGTCTCCCGGTCGGGTGACATCAGGGGTGCGCTCGGCGTCGGTTCCGGCCGTTCGAGGGGCAGAACTGTCGGACCTGTTCGGGATGGTGCTCGCCGTGGTGGGGCTGATGGTCGGCACCGTCCGAATCGCGTGGGAGGGGCTTGTCGTGGGACTGGAACGGTGTGCGGCGGTGTTCGAGGCGGCTGACCCGCCGAGGACGTCGACCGTGGCGTTCTACGGGGCCGACCTGCCGGAGGGGGAGTACGGCGAGGTCACGATCGCGGACGCGGACGGCTGGGTGCGGACGGTGCCCGCGGTGCGCGTACCGGTCGCCGAGGCGGTGCCGGTGTTGAGCCGGGCGCGCCGCGCGGGCGACGCGCACCCGGCGGCCTCGTTCTGGGGGGCGGCCGTCGTGGTGGCGATGCAACTGGTGGCACGGGGTCGGTTGCTGCCGTCGGTGACGGAGGGCGAGTTCGACGCGTGGCGCGTCGGGCCGCTGGAGACGATGGACGTCGAGGTCGTGCGCGCGTTGGCCGCCGCGATGCCGCCGCAGGCCAGGGCGGTGCCGCTGCCGGGGCGCGAGCCCGCCGAGCTGGCCGACGCCGAGGCGCTGGTGCGGGGGTTCATCGACGCGGTGGCGGACGGGATGCCGCGGGGCGCGGCGGCCGTGCACGCCGCGGGTGCGCCGGTGTTCGCGGCCGCCGCGCCGCAGAGGGTGCCGCACCTGAGGTCGTGGGCCGACCAGGGCGTGCGGATCTCGCTGCGGATCGAGGGCGACTTCGTGACCGGCCGGTTCCGGGCGGTGGTGCAGGTGCACAGCCTGGCCGACCCGTCGCTGGTGGTGGACGCCGACCGGCTGTGGGCCGACCGGGCGGCTGGCCGGGCGCGGTTGGACGCCGCGGTGGCGGTGCGGCGGGCGGCGCGGGCGTGGGCGCCGCTGGAGCAGCTGCTGGACGCGTCGGTGCCCGCGGAGGTCGAGCTGGGCGACGAGGACGTGGCCGACCTGCTGGTGCGGGGTGCGATCAGGCTCGCGGGCGTCGGTGTCGACCTGCACTGGCCGAAGGACCTCGTGCGCGACCTGACGTCGAGGGCGGTCGTGGAGGGGCAGGGCCCGCCGTCGGACGTGCCGTCGTTCTTCGGCGGTGGGCGGCTGCTGGGCTTCGACTGGCAGTTGGCGCTGGGCGGCGACCCGCTGAGCGAGGCCGAGATGGACCAGCTGGCGGAGGCGCACCGGCCGGTGGTGCGGCTGCGCGACCAGTGGCTGCTGGTCGACCCGGAGCTGGCGCGGCGGGCTCGGGAGCGGTCGATCAAGCCGTTGACGGCGATCGACGCGCTGGGCGCGGTGCTGACGGGCACGGCCGAGGTCGACGGCGAGCTGGTGCCGGTGGCGACGAGCGGCTGGCTGGAAGCCTTGCGCGAGCGGATCGAGACGCCGGACGAGGGCGTGGAGGCCGTGGAGCAGCCGCCCGCGCTGCGGGCGGTGTTGCGCGACTACCAGCTGCGCGGGCTGCGGTGGCTGGCGCGGATGACGTCGCTCGGGCTGGGCGGCTGCCTGGCCGACGACATGGGGTTGGGCAAGACGATCACGTTGATCGCCCTGCACCTGCACCGGGCGAGCGGTCCGACGCTGGTGGTGTGCCCGGCGTCGCTGCTGGGAAACTGGGAGCGCGAGATCACGCGGTTCGCACCCGGCGTCCCGGTGCGGCGGTTCCACGGAGGCGCGCGGACCGTCGAGGGCGTGGAGTCGGGGTTCGTGCTGACGACCTACGGCACGATGCGGCTGGACGCGGCCCGGCTGGGCGAGGTCGACTGGGGGCTGCTGGTCGCAGACGAGGCGCAGCACGTGAAGAACCCGAGGTCGGGGACGGCCAAGGCGCTGCGGAAGATCCAGGCTCGGGCGCGGGTGGCGTTGACGGGCACGCCGGTGGAGAACAACCTGTCCGAGCTGTGGGCGATCCTCGACTGGACCACGCCGGGGCTGCTGGGCTCGCTGGCGTCGTTCCGGTCGCGGTGGGCGAAGCCCATCGAGGGTGGTTCGGACAGCGAGGCCGCCGACCGGCTCGGCCGGTTGGTGCGCCCGTTCCTGCTGCGCCGGAAGAAGTCCGATCCCGGTATCGCGCCGGAGCTGCCGCCGAAGACGGAGACGGACCAGCCGGTCGCGCTGACCCGTGAGCAGGCGGCGTTGTACGAGGCGACGGTGCGGGAGCTGATGGCCGAGATCGCGGGCAGCAGCGGCAGCGACATGGCCCGGCGCGGGCTGATCGTGAAGCTGCTGACCGGGCTCAAGCAGATCTGCAACCACCCGGCGCAGTACCTGAAGGAGAGCGGTCCGCGGCTGGTCGGTCGGTCCGGGAAGCTGGAGCTGCTCGACGAGCTGCTGGACACGATCCTGGCCGAGGGCGGCGCGGTGCTGGTGTTCACCCAGTACGTGACGATGGCGCGGCTGATCGAACGCCACCTCGCCGATCGGGGCGTGGCGACGCAGTTCCTGCACGGCGGCACGCCCGTGGCGAAGCGGGAGGACCTGGTGCGGCGGTTCCAGGACGGGGAGGTGCCGGTGTTCCTGCTGTCGCTGAAGGCGGCGGGCACGGGGCTCAACCTGACGCGCGCGGACCACGTCGTGCACTACGACCGCTGGTGGAACCCGGCGGTGGAGGACCAGGCGACCGACCGCGCCTACCGGATCGGGCAGACGAGGCCGGTGCAGGTGCACCGGCTGATCGCCGAGGGCACCGTCGAGGACCGGATCGCGGAGATGCTGGCGGCGAAGCGGCAGCTGGCCGACGCGGTCCTCGCGGGTGGCGAGGCCGCGCTGACCGAGCTGTCCGACGCCGAACTGGCCGACCTGGTCGAGCTGAGGAGTGGGCGATGACCGATCGGGTGAGGGGTTATCCGGCGTTCCCGAAGGGGCCGCGGCGGGCCCGCACGTGGTGGGGGAAGGCGTGGTTGCAGGCGGTCGAGGACACCTCCCTCGACCAGGGGCAGATGCGGCTGGGGCGGAAGTTCTCGGTCGCGGGCGTCGTCGGCACCATCACCGTGAGCCCCGGAAGGCTGGCGGCGGCGGTCTACGACGCCGAGGACACCTACCAGACGTCGGTGTCGCTCACACCGCTGTCGGACGCCGAGTGGGGGAGGTTCCTGGCTCAGGTGGCGGCCAAGGCGGGGCACATCGCCGCGCTCATCGACGGGGACGTGCCGCACGACCTGGTCGCGGCCGCCGACGACGCGGGCGTGCAGCTGCTGCCGGGCATCGGCGACCTGGACCCGGAGTGCACCTGCCCCGGCTGGGAGCTGCCGTGCAGGCACGCGGCGGCGCTGTGCACGCAGGCGTCGTGGCTGCTCGACGCCGACCCGTGGGTGCTGCTGCTCCTGCGCGGCCGTGAGCAGGCCGAGGTCCTGGCGGAGCTGCGGCTCAGCGACGCCGAGGAGAGCCCGACGGTCGGGCACCTGGCGACGGAGGTGTTCGCCGCGCCCCCGGTGCCGCTGCCCGAGCCTCCACCGCTCGTCGAGCTGGGGCCGCTGCCGGTGTTCGACCCCGTGCCGGGCGTCGACGTGGAGGCGCTGCGGTGGCTGGTGGCCGACGCGGCGGCGCGGGCCAGGGAGCTGCTGGTGACCGGTGAGCTGCCGGTGTTGGACGAGTGGCACGACCGGGTGCGGATGGCGTGCACCGTCGCCGATCCCCGCCTGACCGCCAGACTCGCCGCCGTCGGTCCCGGACTGCCGCGGGCGATGTGCGCGTGGAGCTACGGCGGGTCGGCTGCGTTGGCCGTGCTCGACACCCCGTGGTCGCCGTCGAAGGCCGAGACGGCCAGGGCCAGACGGGCGTGGGAGGGCGAGGAACTGCCGGTCGCGACCGTGTGGCGGAACCGCTGGACCGTGGAGGCCGAGGGGTTGCAGCTCCGCTTCGGCCGTGACGGCCGCTGGTACCCCTACCGCGAGGAAGGGGGTGATTGGTGGCCCGCAGGTCCACCGGACCGCGACCCGGCCGCGGCGTTGTCCGAGCTGATGGGCTGATCCACCACGCCCGTGGTACCACACGTGTGGTGGATCGGAGGCCGATCGTCCGGCGGTCGTGGGCTTGGTCGGGCTTGGGGTGGGCAGCTCCGGACGTACCTGGCCGGGTCCGGACGGGGTGTCGTCAGGTGTGGCGGACGCCCGTCCAGGCGGGGAGAGCGGGGAACGGCCCTCGCGGTGGCTCGGACCGGGCCCGTCGTCGAGTTCGCTGGTCTGCTTGATCCGCCGGCGGATCTTGGCCTGTCGCATCCCGCAGCCGGATGCCGGCGTGCCCGGTCGAGAGCCGGTAGGCGGTGGGGTCAGTCGTGCCGGACGGCCATCCGACTGGCAGCCGGCGGTCGGACAGGCTCCGGTCGGCGGCCCGAACGAGGGTTCGGTCAGCTTCCCGCAGGCTCGTGGTCGGAGTGCCTGGGACTTCCGGGTCGTGTGCAGCCAGAGCACGAACGGCCAGCCGAGCGTCCGGCGGTGCTGGCCCGTGCCTGGAGATCGGTCGGCTTGTCGGGACAGCGCGGTCCGGGCCGTGGTGGTCGGCACCGCGTGGGCGGGGTGGTCGGGCTGACGGCCTGCGCGGAGGTCGGACCGCGTTCGGTCAGCCCTGGACGAGTGATGCGTAAGTCGAGGCGGTAGCCGGAGACGGACGAAGGGTGTCCGAGATCAGTGTGTGACGACCGACCTGAACACCCTTCCCACCGCACTCCACGTCAGATCGACGACCACCTGGCGGGCAGGAGCCGCATCGGCAGACCGTCCCAACTCACCGACGCGGAGCCGGCCACCCCCGCCGTGGCCCGAGCACTGCTCGGGGTCACCTCCGAGGCCCGTCTGGCTGCGATTCCTGCCCGTCCGGGTGCCCGGCGCCTTCCCGCACCTGCCCGGCCGGTCCGGCTACAACCGCCGCCCGCGCGCCGCGCGACCCCTGGTCAAACAGGTCGTGAGACTGGTGGCCACCGACACCGACCTGTGGACCGACACCACCTGGATCGTCGACTCCACCCCGGTGGAATGCGGCCGATCCCGGTCCACCGTCAAACGGTCGGAGCTGGCCTGCTGGGCGAAATACGGTTGCTGCCGCTCGCACTCCCGCTGGTTCTGGGGCTTGCGCCCGTACCCCGGCCGGACTGCCGGTCACCTGGGCCCTGGCGGACCCGAAGATCGACGAGCGGCAGGTGCTCATGGCCCTGCGCGGCCACGGATCCCGACTGCTCGCCGACCGCCCCGGTCTGCTGATCATCGCCGACAAGGGGATACGTCTCCCGCGAACTGGACCCCTACCTCACCCAACGCGGCGTCCGGTTGATCGGACCGTCCTCCCGCAACCGGACCCCGCACCCCGGTGAGCCGCTGCTCAAGTCGGTCCGCCCGCTCATCGATCGGTCAACGACACCCTCGAAGGCCAGTGGAACCTCGAACAACACGCTGCACGCACCATCGAGGGAGTCGGAGTCCGCATCGCCCAACGACTCCTGGCCCTCACCGCGGCCATCTGGCACAACCGGGCCACCGGCCGGCCCGTCACCGGTCCCTGACCGCCTACGACCACTGACCGAGTTAGGAACTACTCGTCTAGCCGGAAGTCGGTGACCTTGCAGTAGCCGGTGGCGGCCACCGGTCGCTGCCGCTCTCGGTACCTGATGTCGCTGCTCGATGTCGCTGCGCCCGGATGTCGGCCGCCGCCGTGTCGTCGACGGTCTTGGCGCCGTCCTGGGATTGCGGCAGGAGCGGTCGCCGGTCGGGCGCGGCCGAGGCTCAGCTGGTCGCGCTCCATGGCGGTCCGGCGGCACGTCGTGGTGGGCGCGTGGGTGGGGCGCTCAGGTCGGGCTACCTGAGCGTGGGTGGCCTCGGGAGGCTAGATGCTCAGACCTGGCACGGTTGCCGCCGTGCGGCGGCGGCGCAGCCAGATCTTGCGGGTTCCGTCGCCGTAGAGGAGGACGCGGGAGAGTTCCCAGCCCGCGAACTCGGCGAGGGTGCCTAGTTGGGTCGTTGCGGTGCGACGGGAGACGCCGGGAGGCAGCCGCAACGGCCTGTACTCCCAGTCCCCGTCGGTCACTCCTTCGTTCACGGCGAGATCACCTGTATCCCTTGGCCGTTCGCGGATGCGATGAACACCCGACCACCAGCTGGATCGACCGCCACCGAATCGGGCTGGCGGACGGTGGGGAACCGGAACTTCTCGACCGGTTCGCCGCCTGCGACGTGGTAGGCGACCACTTCGTTCTTCTCGGTGAGCGTCACCCACGCCAGATCGGTGCGCGGGTCGTAGGCGAGCCCGTAGGGGCCGCCCGGCACGGGGTAGCGCTGACGCATGATCAGCGGGTCCGCGGAGAAGGCGAGGAGTTCGCCGCCGCGGGTGTCGGTCACCAGGACGCGGCCGAAGCGGTCGGTGACGGCGCTGGTGGCGCCGTCGCCCGCGCGCAGGCCCGCGCCGAGGGTGTCGGTGGTCGGGTCCACGTCGAAGACGGCGCTGCGGAGCCTGTCGAGGACGACGATGTGGCCGTCGGTGACGAGGACCTGGTCGGGACTGGTGATGGGGCCCACCCGGTGGTCGCCGACGCTGACGGAGCGGGCGTCGCGCCGGGCGACGAGGGTCTTGTCGCCGAGGGTGGCGACGTCGACCGGGCCGCCGTCGACCGCGGTGCTGGTGGTCGTGGCGTCGGCCGGGGAGATGCTGACGATGACGCCGCTGGTCGGGACCGGCGCCTCGACGCGGTCACCGGCGACGACGAGCCGGGCGGCGGGGCCGGGGAGGGCGACGGTCTTGGGTGTCGGGTCGGGCAGCGCGTAGAGCAGCACGGACGGCGGGTCCTGCACGGCGACGGCCAGCGTGCCCGCCGCGAAGGCCACGGCGGTGGCCCTGCCCGTCAGGGGGAGCACGGTGCCCGCGGGGGTGGCCGACTGGTCCGGCGAGGGCGGGGGAGTCGCCGCCACGAGGGTGGCCGCGACCTGGAGCGGGTCGTTGGGCTCCTCGCTCGTGGCGCAGCCACCGACCATCACCGCCCCGGCGAGCAGTGCAGCGGCCAGTCGACGCAACGTGGAACCTCCCAAGCGGCCGGGTGACCCCGGTACCCCATTCGCGAAACGCCCCTCCAGCATCCACGACGAAACCGCCGTGGTCACGCCGGGGGGCGGGTGTACCCGTTGGTCCTTGAAGGTGATAGTCGGGCCGTCCGCCGCACCGCCGGAGGCCGGAGCGCGACCATCGACGTGGGTGAGACGAGGTGCGCTATGACGGTCGGGGCGTTGCGGGAGAGGCACGTCGAGTTGCTCCGGCAGCACCGGGTCGCCGACGGGTTGGTGCGCGGACGGCGCAAGCTCGACCGCGGCGACCGCTACTACACGTGGTCGCAGGTGGCCGCGGAGCCCTCACCTGCGAGGTTGCACCGGTTGAGCGCCCTGCGGCTGCGTCCTGACGCGTACTCGGTCGCGGAGCTGTGCGCGTCGCAGGAGCTGCTCGACGCGCAGTCGGCCGAGCTGGTGGACTTCGCCGAGTTGGCGGGGCGGGCGGTGCGCACGCCGTTCTTCGCGGGGGTGTTCCCGACCGGGTCGATGAACGCGCTGTGCCGTCCGATGCCGGGCGCGGGGGTGCTGGTGCTCGTGGACACCGGGCTGCTGCACCTGGTGCCGGACGTGTTGAAGATCATGATCGTGTCGCGGTCGGCGTTCGGGCAGGAGCCGCTGCTGGAGCCGTCGGTGGCCGCGCCCGCCCTGGCGGAGGTGTTCAACGCCCACCTGTTCGGCAACGGCGCGGCGGGCGCGCGGGTGCTGCCGGAGCTGGCGGGGCAGCGGCGCGACCTGCTGAGGCTGATGAGCAGGCGGGCGGTGCAGTTCGTCGTCGCGCACGAGATGGCGCACGTGCACGCGGGCCACCTGCTCGCGTCGTGGCGGCAGACCGACCCGAACACCCCGGTCGGCGCGCTGGACACGCAGGCGGTCGGGTGGCCGCGCGAGTACGAGGCCGACCAGGTGGCGGCGGGGATCATGCTGGCGAGCCTGGCCGAGGTGAGCCCGTGGGAGCGCGACACGATCGAGCCCTACCTGGTCGGGTCGGTCCTGCTGGTGCTGGCCCTGCACGAGGTGGTGGCGGTGCTGGCCGAGGCGACCGGCCGGAGCCTGCCGTTCGCGGGCAGCCACCCGCCGCCGCTGCTGCGCATCCAGTCGCTGGTGGGGCACCTCGCCGCGCACCTCCGGACGTCGGAGTCCATCGCCGTCGCCGCCGACGTCGCGACCTGGCTGGACGACCGGGTGCCGGGGGTGCTCGAGTGGTTCCGCATGGTCGACGTCGAAGCGTGAACGGGGCCCGCTCGGCTGGGCGGCGAACGGCCCGGCGCTCGGCCACCGGGCCCGTCGCGCTCTACCCCATCGGGCGCTCGGGGTAGGCCAGTTCGACCGCGCTCACGTCGTCCAGCGCGGAGCGGATGGCGGGCGGCAGCGTGAGGCTCTCGGCCACCAGCGCGCCCAGCAGCTGGTTCGTGTCGCGCGCGCCGACGACGGGGGACACGACGCCGGGTCGGTCGCGGACCCACGCGAGGGCGACGCACAGCGGTGAGGTGCCGAGGCCGTCGGCCGCCGTCACGACCGCCTGGACGATGCGGGAGGCGCGATCGGTGCGGTGCTGCTCGACGTAGCCCGCCATGTGGGCCGAGGCGCCGCGGGAGTCCGGCGGGGTGCCGTTGCGGTACTTGCCGGTCAGCACGCCGCGGCCGAGCGGGGCCCAGGGGAGCAGGCCGAGGCCGTGGTGTGCGGCCGCGGGCACGACCTCGCGTTCGACGCCGCGTTCCAGCAGCGAGTACTCGACCTGGGTGGAGATGAGCGGGGTGCGGCCGGGGAGGGCGCGCTGGAGGGCGGCGGCGGTGCCGAGCTGCCAGCCGGAGTAGTTGGAGACGCCGACGTAGCGGACCTTGCCGCTGGTGACGGCCGAGTCGAGCGCGCCGAGGGTCTCCTCGAGGGGGACCGAGTTGTCCCACGCGTGGAGCTGCCACAGGTCGACGTGGTCGACGCCGAGGCGGCGCAGGGAGCCGTCGAGGGCTCCGAGGAGCGCGCCGCGGGAGGCGCCGCCGCCGAACGGGCCGTCGTTGCGGCGGGCCACGGCCTTGGTGGTGATGACGAGGTCGTCGCGGGGGACCACTTCGCCGAGCAGCCCGCCGAGGATGCGTTCGCTCTCGCCCTCGACGTAGACGTCCGCGGTGTCCACGAGCGTGCCGCCCGCCTCGGTGAAGGCCATGAGCTGGGTGGCGGCCTCGTCGGCGTCGGTGTCGCGGCCCCAGGTCATCGTGCCCAGCGCCATCCGGGAGACGCGCAGGCCGCTGCGGCCGAGCTGTCGGTGTTCCACCGGTCGAGACTAAGGGCAACGACGGCGCTGAGCTGGGAACGTCGTGGATCTTGGCCGGTCGCGCCGGGTGTGACCGGCGTCACGGGTGCCCGCTGCGCCGAATGTTGTTACTGATCGGTACGGTCAGCGCGTGCGATTGGGACTGAACCTCGGATACTGGGGCGCCGGCAACGACGCCGACAACCTCGAACTCGCCAAGGAGGCCGACCGGCTCGGCTTCTCGGTGGCGTGGGCGGCCGAAGCCTACGGCTCGGACGCGCCCACGGTGCTGTCGTGGGTCGCCGCGCACACCGAGCGCATCGACGTCGGCAGCGCCATCCTCCAGATCCCCGCGCGGACGCCCGCGATGGCCGCGATGACCGCCGCGACGCTGGACACCCTGTCCGGCGGCCGCTTCCGGATGGGGCTCGGCGTGTCCGGGCCGCAGGTGTCCGAGGGCTGGCACGGCGTGCGCTTCGACAAGCCGCTGGCCCGCACGCGGGAGTACGTGGACATCGTCAGGACGGCGCTGCGCCGCGAGAAGCTGCGCTACGACGGTCGGCACTACACGCTGCCGCTGCCCGACGGCCCCGGCAAGGCGCTCACGCTGACCGTGCACCCCGTCCGCGAGGAGATCCCGATCTACCTCGCCGCCGTCGGCCCGAAGAACCTCGAACTCGCGGGTGAGATCGCCGACGGCTGGCTCGCGATCTTCTTCTCCCCCGAGCACTCGACCGAGTCCCTCGCGGCGGTCAAGGCCGGGCGCGAGAAGGCGGGCAAGACCATGGACGGCTTCGACGTCGTGCCGACCGTGCCGCTGTTCGTCGGCGAGGACTGGCGCACGCTGGCCGACCAGGTGCGCCCGTACGCGGCGCTCTACGTCGGCGGCATGGGCAGCCGCAAGCAGAACTTCTACAAGGACCTCGCCGGCCGGATGGGCTTCGAGAAGGAGGCCCAGGAGGTCCAGGACAAGTACCTGGACCGCGACTACGCGGGCGCGATGGCCGCGCTCCCGGTCGAGTTCCTCGACGCCACGTCGCTGCTCGGCACCAAGGAGCGGATCGCCGAGAAGATGCAGGTCCTGGCGCAAGCCGGGGTCACCACGTTGACCATCACGCCGATGCTGCAAGATCTGGAGCAGGGAGTCGCGGCGCTGCGCACCGCGGTGGAAGCTCTGGATCTGGCAGGAGTGGGTAGTTGAGCTGGTTGCAGGCTCTGGTCCTCGGACTGGTTCAGGGGCTTACCGAATTCCTACCCGTGTCTTCGTCGGCGCACGTGCGGATCACGTCGACGTTGTTCTTCGGCAACGACGCGGGCGCGTCGTTCACGGCGGTCATCCAGCTCGGTACCGAGCTGGCGGTGTTGATCTACTTCGCCAAGGACATCGGGCGGTTCGTCTCCGCCTGGTTCCGCGGCCTCTTCAGCGCGGAGGCGCGCAAGGAGAAGGACTACCGGCTGGCCTGGTACGTGATCATCGGGTCGATCCCGATCAGCGTGCTGGGCTACCTGCTCAAGGACGAGATCCGCACCTCCGCGAGGAACCTGTGGATCACGGCCACGATGCTGATCGTGTTCGGCCTGCTGCTCGGCCTCGCCGACCAGCTCGCCAAGCACTCGCGGTCGGAGCTGACGATGAAGGACGCCGTCGGCATGGGCCTCGCCCAGGCCCTCGCGCTGATCCCCGGCGTCTCCCGCTCCGGCGGCACGCTCACCGCGGGCCTGTTCCTCGGGCTCGACCGGGCGGCCGCGGCGCGCTACTCGTTCCTGCTGGCGATCCCCGCCGTCTTCGGCGCGGGCATCTTCAGCATCCCGGACGTGCTGGACCGGGGCCCGAACGACGCCTCGGTCCCGCAGATGGTCGTGGCCACGATCATCGCGTTCGCGGTCGGGTACGCCACCATCGCGTGGCTGCTCAAGTACGTCTCGAAGCACAGCTACTCGGCGTTCGTCTGGTACCGGGTCATGCTCGGCATCGTCCTCATGGGCCTGCTGTCGATGAACCTGCTCCCCGCGAACTGAACCCCCGTCACCCGTGAGGGCCACCACGTCCGCGTGGTGGCCCTCACGGCATCTAGGGTGGTCCCGTGGCCACCGTGATCCTCCTGCGACATGCCCGTTCGACCGCCAACGGCTCCGGCGTGCTCGCCGGCCGCACACCGGGCGTGTCCCTGTGCGAGAAGGGCGAGGCGCAGGCGCTCGGGCTGGTCGACCGCCTCAAGGGCGTCCCCGTGGACGCCGTCGTGGCCTCGCCCATGGATCGCTGCCTGCAGACCGTGGCGCCGTTCCTCGCCGACCGCGGCCTCACCGCCGTCACCGAACCCGACCTCGCCGAGGTCGACTACGGCAGCTGGACCAACCGCGCCATCAAGGACCTCCTCAAGGAGCCCCTGTGGACGGTCGTGCAGCAGCACCCGTCCGCCGCCGTGTTCCCCGACGGCGAGGGCCTGGCGGCCGTGCAGGCCAGGGCCGTCGCCGCGATCCGCGCCCACGACGCCCGCGTCACGGCCGAGTTCGGCCCCCGTGCCGTCTGGATCGCGTGCAGCCACGGCGACGTCATCAAGGCCGTGCTCGCCGACGCGCTCGGCCTGCACCTCGACGGGTTCCAGCGCATCGTCGTCGACCCCGCCTCGGTGTCGGTCGTCCAGTACACCGAGACCAGGCCCTTCGTGCTGCGCTCCAACGACAACGGTGGGGACCTGGCGGGCA
The DNA here is from genome assembly GCF_057122925.1 of Umezawaea sp. Taxonomy (NCBI): domain Bacteria; kingdom Bacillati; phylum Actinomycetota; class Actinomycetes; order Pseudonocardiales; family Pseudonocardiaceae; genus Umezawaea; species Umezawaea sp. The sequence goes on from NZ_DBNGPQ010000057.1 coordinate 115,665, forward strand.
TCGTGCCGCCGCCGGAGCACGAGCCGTCCTCCGACGCCGTGGTCGGCGGCGGCGCGGGCGCCGCGTAGTCCGACGGCGGGCACCCGAACGGCGGTACGGCCGAATTGTCGGACCGCCGTTCTAGGGTCTCGGCCATGACGGAGGTCGACGCGATCTGCCTGCGGCCGTGGGCCGAGGGCGACCTGGGGCTGCTGCGCGCGCAGAACACGCCCGAGATGCTGGTCCACCTGGGCGGGCCGGAGTCCGAGGAGGCCGTGCTCGACCGGCACCGCCGGTACGTCGAGCTGTCCGCGAGCGGGACTGGGCGGATGTACGTGGTGCTGCTCGGGCCCGACTCGGTGGTCGCGGGGTCGATCGGGTTCTGGGAGAAGGAGTGGGACGGCGCGTCGGTCTACGAGACCGGCTGGCACGTCCTGCCTGAGTTCCAGGGGCGCGGGGTGGCGACGCGGGCCGCGGTCGCCGTTGCTCGGATCGCCGCCGCCGAGGGCGACCACGAGGAGCTGCACGCGTTCCCGCCGGTGGCCAACACGGCGTCGGTCGGCGTGTGCCGCAAGGCCGGGTTCGCGCTGCGCGGGGAGCACGACATCGAGTACCCGGCGGGCACCTGGACGCGGTGCGAGGACTGGTGGGTGCCGCTGGGGTGAGACGTGCCGGGGCCCGGACCGTGCAGGGGGGCGGTCCGGGCCCCGGAGTACCGGGCGGGGCCTACTTGACGTTGACCGCCGCCCACGCCCTCGTCACCGCGGCGACCTCGGCGCTGCCCGCTCCGTAGAGCTCGGTGGCGGCGGCGATGGTGCCGGTGCGCGCGGCGGCGTACTTGGTGCTGGAGGTGAACCTCGTGGTCAGCGCCCGGTACCAGACCTTCTCGGCCTTGGCCCTGGTGATGCCGGTGACGGGCAGGCCGTCGTAGGTCGGGCTGTCGTAGGCGACCCCGTTGATCGTCTTGGGGCCGCTGCCCTCCGAGAGCAGGTAGAAGAAGTGGTTGGCGATGCCGGACGAGTGGTGCACGTCCAGGTTGCCGACCGTGGAGGACCAGTAGTCCGCGGACTTGCCGTCCCTGGACGGCTTGTCCATGTAGCGCAGGGGAGCGCTCGTGCCGCGGATGTCGATCTTCTCGCCGATGAGGTAGTCGCCGACGTCGCTGCTGTTGTTCGCGCTGAACTCGACCGTGGTGCCGAAGATGTCGCTGGTGGCCTCGTTGAGACCGCCGGGCTCACCGGAGTACACCATGTTGCCCGTGGCCGACGTGACGCCGTGCGACATCTCGTGGCCCGCGACGTCCAGCTCGGTCAGCGGCTTCTGGTTGCCCACGCCGTCGCCGTAGGTCATGCAGAAGCAGCTGTCGCTCCAGTTCGCGTTGTTGTAGGCGTTGCCGTAGTGCACGCGGCTCGTCGCGCCGACGCCGTTGTTCTTGATGCCGCTGCGGTTGTGGACGTTCTTGTAGTAGTCCCACGTGACCGCGGCGCCGTAGGCCGCGTCGACACCGGCCGTGGCCTTGTCGCTGATCGCGCCGTTGCCCCACTTGTTGTCGGCGTCGGTGAACAGCGTGCCCGTGCCGGAGGTGTTGTTGGCGTTGGTGACCGTCTGGTTGCCGCGCAGCGGGTCCTTGAGCTGGAACGTCGACCCGGACCTGGTCGTCTCCAGCTTCACCGTGCCGCTGTACTGGCTCACGCCGGAGCCCTCGACGTGCATCACGCGGTCCTCGCTCATCAGCACCTCGCCGGTGGCGGCGTCGGTGTAGACGTGCAGCTCGCTGGGCGACCGGTCGGCCTTGGTCCCGGTGAGCACGACCTCCCACGCCAGCGTCGGGGCCCGGTCGATCGCGAACACCACGAGCTGGGGTTCGGCCTTCGTCCAGGTCGCGCCGGCCTCGGCCACCCGTGCCGAGGACGCCGCGGTGGCGGCGGGGATCGCGGGCGTCGTGGACACGGTCAGCGCCGCGTCGGTGGCGCGGTCGACGGAGCTGATCGCGCCGGTGCCGGACCGGTGCACGACCATGTCGCCGCCGACGACCCGCAGGCCGTCGAGGGTGCGGTCGTAGCGGACGTGCCGGGTGCCGTCGGGGTCGGTGACGACGTCCTTGACCACGAGCTGCTCCTGGCCGCTCAGGCCCAGTGCCGACCTCACCGCTCCGGCCTGCGACGCCGCGAGGCTCAGGGTGCTCTCGCGGTCGGGCGCGGCGGAGGGTGTGGAGGTGGGCGGCGCCGCGGTGGCGGTGAGGCCGCTGACGGTCACCAGCGCGGCGGAGACCAGCGCCGCGTAGCCCAGGGTGGTGCGCTTCATGGACGCTCCTGTTCCGGTGCAGGGGGAGTTCGGCTCGTCCACGAAATCCGCGAATGAGACGAACACCGAGGAACATCTCGGCCAACAGCGCGTTGACCAGGAAATCGATGTTATGGCTGCCTCTGCGGAGGTAAATCGTCTCCCACATCGTGGGAAAGTCTCAGATTTCGAGCGATCCTGCTGGTCAGGGCTGTCCGACTAATCCGGATTGCGGATGAAAGGCCAGCTCAGCGGGGCCGGAAACGACGGCGGAACAAAGCGCGCAAGCGGGCAGGGGAATGAATCGCGCTGGGCCTTTCGGTGGCGTCCGTTGGTCTGGGACGTGTTGAGAGTTAATGACCGGCCGTGGTCGTTCGGTCACGCACGATCGCGGTGACCGGACGGGTGCTAGCCGTGGGCGACGCGGTCGGCGAAGAGCGCGCTCAGCCGGGGCAGTCTGCTCAGGAGCTCCGGGAGCGCGTCGAAGTCCCAGGGCTCGCCGTCGGGCTCGGGGCTGACCATGGACGCGTGGCGGCGGGCGGCGAGGTCGGCGTCCAGGCCGTCGTGGTCGCCGGTGCGCCGCCGGTGGGCCTCGCGGGCGACGTAGTCGAGGCCCTCCCAGTCGAGCGGCTCGTCGGTGGGCCACGCGTCGGGGTCGGTGGTGGCGAGCCGCTGGACCGGGGCGAGGTCGGCGAGCGCGTCCGGATCGGCGGCGACCGCGGTGAAGCCCGCGCGGCCGAGGCCGACGAGCCAGGCGAGGAAGTAGAAGAAGCCGTCGTCGGAGCAGCCGCCCAGGACGAGGTTCGCCGCTCCCCAGTGCCGCCAGGTGTCGGCCCGGCCCCGGACGTGGTCGAGCAGGACCTGGAAGTCGGTGATGTCGGGCGGGGGCAGGCTCGCCAGGTGCGTGGTGAGCCACGTCAGCCGCTCGGCCGGGGTGCGGGTCGCGGCGGCGGAGCGCTCGATGAGGGCCCAGAAGGAGGCTTCGTCCATGGCGTCGACGGTAGGCGTCGGGTCCGACAGTTGATCTTGGTATCGGGTGCGGGGCTTTAATGGCGGGCTCGCCCGCGCGCGGGGATCTATCCTGGACGCAGTATGGACACGCCGCTCGCCGGGTCACCACTTGCTGACCTGCACAAACGCCTGCCCGAGTTGATGCTTCGCGACCAGCGCAGGCTGCAACGCCGTCTCGATGGTGCCCGCAGGGTGAAGGACCCGCTGTCCAAGCGCGCCATAGCCGCGGAGATCGCGGGGGAGATCGACGACGCCGAGCTGCGGCTCGCGCTGCGGCGCGAGGGCGTGCCGACGCTCTCCTACCCCGAAGAGCTGCCGGTCAGCAAGCACAAGGACGAGATCCTCGCGCTGATCCGCGACCACCAGGTCGTGATCGTGGCGGGCGAGACGGGGTCGGGCAAGACGACCCAGCTGCCGAAGATCTGCCTGGAGCTGGGCCGCGGGGTGCGGGGGCAGATCGGGCACACGCAGCCCCGGCGGCTCGCGGCGCGGACGGTCGCCGAGCGGGTCGCCGAGGAGATGAAGACACCGCTGGGGTCCGCGGTGGGCTACAAGGTGCGGTTCAGCGACCAGTCCGGCGAGGACACGCTGGTCAAGCTGATGACGGACGGCATCCTGCTCGCGGAGATCCAGTCGGACCGCGACCTGAGCCGCTACGACACGCTGATCATCGACGAGGCCCACGAGCGCAGCCTGAACGTCGACTTCCTGCTCGGGTACCTCAAGCAGCTGCTGCCGCGCCGCCCCGACCTCAAGGTCGTCATCACCTCGGCGACGATCGACCCGCAGCGCTTCTCCCGGCACTTCTCCGACGCGCCGGTGATCGAGGTGTCGGGGCGGACGTACCCGGTGGAGGTGCGGTACCGCCCGATCGTGGACCCGGACGACGAGTTCGTCGACCCGGACCGCGACCAGACCTCGGCCATCGCCGAGGCCGTGGTGGAACTCCAGGCCGAGGGGCCGGGCGACATCCTGGTGTTCCTGTCGGGCGAGCGGGAGATCCGCGACACCGCCGACGCGCTCACCCAGCTGGAGCTGCGGAACACCGAGATCCTGCCGCTGTACGCGCGGCTGTCGTTCGCCGAGCAGCACCGGGTCTTCCAGGCGCACTCGGGGAGCCGGGTGGTGCTGGCGACGAACGTGGCGGAGACGTCGCTGACGGTGCCGGGCATCAAGTACGTCATCGACCCCGGAACGGCCCGCATCTCGCGCTACAGCCACCGGCTGAAGGTGCAGCGGCTGCCGATCGAGCCGGTGTCGCAGGCGTCGGCGAACCAGCGCAAGGGCCGCTGCGGGCGCGTGTCCGAGGGCATCTGCATCCGGCTGTACACCGAGGACGACTTCGAGTCGCGGCCGGAGTTCACCGATCCGGAGATCCTGCGGACGAACCTGGCGTCGGTCATCCTCCAGATGACGTCGATCGGGTTGGGCGACATCGCCGCGTTCCCGTTCATCGACGGGCCTGACTCGCGCAACATCGCCGACGGCGTGCAGCTGCTGCACGAGCTGGGCGCGATCGACCCGGCCGAGACGGACGTGCGCAAGCGGCTCACGCCGTTGGGGCGCAAGCTCGCGCAGCTGCCCGTCGACCCGCGGCTGGCCCGGATGGTGATCGAGGCCGACCGCAACGGGTGCGTCCGCGAGGTCATGATCATCGCGGCGGCGCTGTCCATCCAGGACCCGAGGGAACGTCCGCAGGACAAGCAGCAGGCGGCCACCGAGCAGCACGCGCGGTTCGCCGACCCCACCTCGGACTTCCTGTCGTTCGTGAACCTGTGGACGTACCTCAAGGACAAGCAGAAGGAGCTGTCCTCCAACCAGTTCCGCCGGATGTGCCGCACCGAGTTCCTGAACTACCTGCGGGTGCGGGAGTGGCAGGACATCTACTCGCAGCTGCGGCAGGTGGCCAAGACGCTGGGGCTCACCGTCGGCGAGGACGTGGCCGACCCGCAGCGCGTGCACATCTCGCTGCTGTCTGGTCTGCTGTCGCACATCGGCGTGAAGGACGTCCCGAAGAAGGACCCCGGCAAGCGCGCCTCGACCGAGTACGTGGGCGCCCGCGGCGCGCGGTTCGCGGTGTTCCCCGGCTCGGCGCTGTTCAAGAAGCCGCCGCAGTGGGTGATGGTCGCCGAACTCGTGGAGACCTCGCGGCTGTGGGGCCGGATCGTGGCGCGGATCGAGCCGGAGTGGGCCGAGCAGCTCGCACCGCACCTGGTGAAGCGCAACTACAGCGAACCGCACTGGGAGATCAAGCGCGGCTCCGTGGTGGCACTGGAGAAGGTGACGCTCTACGGGGTGCCGATCGTGGCGGCCCGCAAGGTCAACTACGGGCGGATCGACCCGGAGCTGTCGCGGGAGCTGTTCATCCGCCACGCCCTCGTGCAGGGCGAGTGGACCACGCACCACAGGTTCTTCCACGCCAACCGCGCGCTGCTCGCCGAGGTCGAGGAGCTGGAGAACCGGGCCCGCCGCCGCGACATCGTGGTGGACGACGAGACGCTCTACGAGTTCTACGAGCAGCGCGTCGGGGCCGAGGTCGTGTCGGTGCGGCACTTCGACACGTGGTGGAAGAAGACCCGGCAGAAGCAGCCGGACCTGCTGACGTTCACCAAGTCGATGCTGATCAACGAGCGCGCGGAGGTCAGCGAGCAGGCCTACCCGGACTCCTGGCAGCAGAACGGGCTGTCGCTGCCGCTGTCCTACCACTTCGAACCGGGCGCGGGCACGGACGGCGTGACGGTGCAGCTCCCGCTGCCCGCGCTGACGACCCTGGGCGACGAGGCGTTCTCGTGGCAGATCCCCGGCCTGCGGCTCGACCTGGTGATCGCGCTGATCCGGTCGCTGCCCAAGCCGGTCCGGCGGAACTTCGTGCCGGTGCCGGACGTGGCGAAGGCGGTGCTGGAGCGGATCTCCACCGACGATCCGCTGCTGCCCGCGCTGGAACGGGAGCTGCGCGCACTGACCGGTGTGGTCGTGCCGCGCGAGGCGTGGCAGCTCGACCAGGTGCCGGACCACCTGAAGCTCACCTACCGGGTCGTGGACGAGAACAACCGCGAGCTGGCGCTGGGCAAGGACCTGGGGGTGCTGAAGAAGCAGCTCGTGAAGGAGGTCCGGGCCACGCTGACCGCCGCCGCGGTGGACGTGGAGAAGTCCGGGCTGACGTCGTGGAGCTTCGGCAAGCTGCCCAGGACGATGGAGCAGAGCCAGTCCGGGATCGTGGTGACGGCGTACCCGACGCTGGTGGACGAGGGCGAGACCGTGGCGATCCGGGTGGTCGACACCCCCGGCCGGCAGGCGTTCGCGATGTGGCGCGGCACCCGGCGGCTGCTGCTGCTCGCCGTGCCGTCGCCGGTGAAGGTGCTCCAGCGGACCCTCGACAACGCGGCGAAGCTCGCGCTGACCCGCAACCCGCACGGCGGTGTCGCCGCGCTGCTCGCGGACTGCATCTCCGCGGCCGTCGACCGGCTGATGGCCGAGGCGGGCGGTCCCGCGTGGACGGAGGCCGGGTACGAACGGCTGCTCAAGCACGTCCGCACCAACCTCAACGCGGCCGTGTTCGCCGTCGTCGGCGACGTGCGCAAGGTGCTGGTCGCCGCGCACGACGTCGAGCTGCGGCTGTCCGGCATCAAGGCCCCGGTGTTCGGTCCGTCGGTGGCGGACGTGAAGGCGCAGCTCGCGGGCCTGGTGCACAAGGGGTTCGTCACGCGGGTCGGCGCTGCGCGGCTGCCGGACGTGGTCCGCTACCTGCGCGGGATCGAACGGCGGCTGGAGAAGCTGGTCGAGAACGCGGCGCGCGACCAGGAGTGGATGGACCGCGTCCACCAGGTGCACCAGGAGTACCGCGAGCTGCGGGCGCAGGTGCCCGCCGACGAGCCGAACGAGGCGCTGGACGAGGTGCGGTGGATGATCGAGGAGCTGCGGTTGAGCTACTTCGCGCAGACCATCGGCACCCGGTACTCGGTGTCGGACAAGCGGATCTTCAAGGCGTTGGACGCGGTGGTGCTGCCGTAGGTGCTCGTCCGGCCGTCGTCGGTGGGGGACGGCCGGAAACTGGCGCGGACCACCGGCGACGACCAGGCGATCCACCTTCACCGGACTGGGCCGCGGGCAACCGGGTCGAGGTGGTGTTCCCGCCGACCTGCGGGATCGAGGCCGCCCTCGCGGCGCTGCGCCGCGAGGGCGACGGGCTCCTCCGAGTCTCCCGCTGCGACTCGAACACCCGTCGAATCCACTCGAACGCCCGTCGAATCCACCCGGCGCACTTGACTCGTGCCCCCGTCCGGCGCGAGCGTCGTGGACAACTGGTGAGGCACTGACTCGGGCGGGGGCGTCTGTGATGGGCAGTCGGCGACAGCGGAAGGCGCGGTCGGTCGCGGCAGGCGCCACGGCGGCCTCCCTCGTGGCGGCCGTGTTCACGGGCCAACCGGCCGCGGGCGCCGCGGCGGTGACCGACGGACCCGCGCTGTCGGTGGACTTCTCGGCCGCCCGGCACGCGATCAGCCCGGACATCTACGGGCTGAACGGCGGTGACCCGGCGTTCAGCGCCGAGATCGGCCAGTCGGTGGCGCGGTGGGGAGGCAACGCGAGCAGCCGGTACAACTTCAAGAACCGCACCTACAACACCGGCAGCGACTGGTTCTTCGAGAACATCGTCGCCGCCGAGGAGCGCTCCCTCGAAGGAGTGGTCGGCTCAAACCTCGGCCGCGGGATCAAGCCGGTCGTCACCGTGCCCATGGTCGGCTGGGTGGCCAAGGACTCGCCCTCCTCGCACCCGTTCGCGTGCGGCTTTCCGGCGACCCGGTTCCCGGTGCAGGACGGGTTCGACACGTGGGATCCCAACTGCGGCAACGGTCAGCAGGACGGGAAGAACCTCATCGGCGTGCCCGAGGACACCTCGGTCAGGGCGGACGCGGCGTTCGCGGGCGAGATGGTGGCTCACCTGGTGGACAGGTTCGGCACGGCGGCACGGGGTGGTGTGCCGATCTACGAACTCGACAACGAGCCGGTGCTGTGGGCCCACACGCACCGCGATGTGCATCCCGAACTGGTCGGCTACGACGAGCTGGGCGGCAAGGGCACGGCGACCGCCGCGGCGATCAAGGCCGCCGACCCGAGCGCGGCCGTGCTGGGCCCGTCCGGGTGGGGGTACTGCGAGTGGGTCGCGTCCGGGGTGGACGGCTGCGGGCCGGGTGCCGACTCGGCCGCGCACGGCGGCCTCAACCTGTCGCAGTGGTACCTGAAGAACATGAAGGACTACGGCGACGCCCACGGCGGCAGGCGCTACCTGGACTACTTCGACCAGCACTTCTACCCGCAGATCAGCAGTGGCAAGGATCCCGCGACCAACGCCTGGCGGCTGCGGTCCGTCCGGTCGCTGTGGGACCCGACGTACGTCGAGGAGTCGTGGATCGGCCCCGGTGGGGTCAACGCGCCGCCGTTGCAGTTCATCCGCACGATGAAGTCGTGGATCGCCCAGTACTACCCCGGCACCAAGACCGCGATCACGGAGTACAACTGGGGCGCGCTGGACGACATCAACGGCGCACTCGCGCAGGCCGACGTCCTGGGCGTCTTCGGCCGTGAGGGCCTGGACCTCGCCACGATGTGGGGCGAGCCCAAGCCGAGCGATCCCGGCGCGTACGCGTTCCGGATGTACCGCAACTACGACGGTGCCGGCGGCCGGTTCGGCGACGTCAGCGTGTCGGCGAACTCCGCCGACCAGGACCGGCTGGCGGTGTACGCCGCGGAGCGCACCTCCGACAAGGCGCTGACCGTCGTGGTCGTCAACAAGACCGCGGACGACCTGACCTCGCCGTTGTCCCTGTCCGGGTTCGACAGCGCTGGTGCGGCACAGCGGTTCACCTACGGCCCGGCGAACCTGGGCGCCATCGTGCGCGGAGCCGATCTCCAGGTCGGCGACGACCGGGTCGAGGCGACGTACCCGGCGAACTCGATCACCCTGCTGGTCCTGCCGCCCGCCGGGTGCTCGGCCCGCCTCCAGGTCAACGGTGACTGGGGCACGGGACACGTCGCGACGGTGACCGTCACCAACAACCGCGCCACGGCGCTGACCGGGTGGCGGGTCAACTGGACGTGGCCTGCCGGTCAGCAGGTCGGCAACTCCTGGAACGCCGCCCTCAACCAGGACGCGGCCGGCGTGGTCGCCACCGACGCCGGGTGGAACGGCTCGATCGGTGCGGGCGGCTCCACCACGTTCGGGTTCCAGGCCACCGGCGGGGCAGCGACACCACGGTTGACCTGCACGCCCACCTGAGCAGGGCCGCCAGTCCGTCCAGTGCGCTCTGGTGCCATGAAGCCTTGGCCGACCAGTTCGACCTGGTTGTCGGCGTACCAGACGCGGGTCCTTCGCGGTCCTGGGACCCGACCGACCTGGACCCGACCGGCCCCCGGCCCACACCCATCCATCCCCGTGACCGACCAGCCCTCTCCGCCCTTCCCAACCCTTTCCCCGGCCGGACCCCGATTGTTCGCGCTCCTCATGGAGACGACGGCGCGATCGGGGTTCGACCGAGTCACGCCAGGCGGATGGTCAGCGTGGTCCACGCGCCCAGGTGCACGCGGTCGCCGTCGGACAGCGGACGCGGGGCGTTCGGGGGCAGCGGGTTCGTGGCGCCGTTGACCGTGGTGCCGTTGGTGGAGTCCAGGTCGACCACCGCCCACGCGCCCGCGGTCCGCACGAGCATCGCGTGGCTCGCGGAGACACCGGGGTCCTCCGGCGGCCCGATCAGGTCGATGTCGGGGAAGATGCCGCGCGAGCGGCTGCGGCGGCCGATGCTGATCCGGTCGTCGTGCAGCACGAAGCGGCGTTCCGGGCAGTAGAGCGGGAACTCCATCGCGGCGGAGTCCGGGCCGCCCGCGGCGACGACCCGCTCGAAGTAGTCGCGGTCGGCCGTGACGACGGCGTGCCACGCCGCGGGTGTCGGCGGTGCCGGGGCCGCGGTGGCCGTGTCGAGCGAGTCGTGGCCGCACTCCTCGCAGAACCGGCCGACCTGCGGTGTGCCGCACGAGCCGCACACCCGTGGCGGGGCGGGCTCGTCCGGGGCCGCCAGCGGTGTGCCGCAGACGTCGCAGTAGTCGTCGGTGGCGCTGTCGTGGCCCGAGGAGCAGGTCGGCATCAGGGTCTCCCGACCCGCTTGGTCACGGTCGACCGCGTGTCGAGGGTCATCTCGTCGGCGTCCTCGACCTTGGGCCGCAGCTTGACCGTCCCGGTGACCGGGTCGACCACGTCGACGACCTTGGCCAGCAGCTTCGCGGTGTCGGTGTTGCCGGACGAGGTCGCGAGCGCGACCGCGCGCCCGAGCTTCGCGGTCGCCGTCTCGACGTCGCCGGACTTGCGGGCCTCCAGGCCGTCCTGGATGGCCTCCGCCAGCTCGGCCTGCCCGGTGTAGTGGGCGACCTCGCGGTTGATGCGCGTGGACAGGGCGCTGTCGTCGGTCCACACCGCCAGCACCCTGCCCTGCCCGAGGACGTCGCCGGTCGAGGTGAGCAGGCTGACCCGGCCCGCGAGCATCCGGTCGCCCACGCCGGCGGCCTTCACCCGCACGCACACGTGGTAGTCGCGGCTCTCCGAGCCCCACGCGCCGATCGGGTAGTCGCCGGTGCGCGGCCCTGACTCGGTGCGCCGGTCGGTCAGGTCCAGGACGGTGGGGGACACCTGCTTCACGAACGCGACCGTCGCGCCCTCCGGCGTCCACAGCCGCAGCGACACCCCGCCGACGGCCTTGCCCATCGCGGTCGCGGTCATGGCGCGGAAGTCGTCGGCCAGCCCCTGCGGGTCGGCGACGATGTCGACGGAGCCGAGCATCGCCTCGGCGACCTTGCGCAGCTCCTCGACCTGCCAGTCCGTGCCGACGCCCCGGCAGTCGCAGGTGAAGCGGCCGCTGACGGACGCGAGCGTGCGGGAGAGCTGGGCGGGCGTCTCGTGCTGGTTCTGGCCGTCGGTCAGCAGGATCGCGTGCTTGAGACCGCCGCGGTGCCGGGCCAGGACCCGGTCGGCGAGCGTGAGCCACCGGCCCATGGCGGTGCCCCCGTCGGCGGTGAGGCCGCGCACGAGCCGCTTGGCCTCCAGCCGCGTGCGGTCGTTGACGACCGCGAGGCCCTCCTCGCGCGGGTAGACCATGCGGGCGGTGTCGGTGCCCTCGACGACGGCGAACGACACGCCGTCGCGCAGCGCGTCGATCGCGGTGACGGTCGCGTGCTTGGCGGCGTTGAGCTTCGCGGGCGGGTAGCGCATCGACCCCGAGCAGTCGACGATGATCACCTGGGCGACGTCGGTGGACGAGACCGGGGCCGAGGAGCCGCCGCTCGCCGACACCGTGACGATCGCGTCGACCTCGCGCGCGCCCTCCGGCAGGTACTCGTTCTGGAAGACCTCCACGGCGAACTCAGCGGTCATCCGCACCCCCCACCTCGATGACGACCACGGTGATGTTGTCGTGCCCACCCGCCTCCAGGGCGGTGTCGACCAGGTGCCGCGCGACCTCCAGCGGGGCCGCGCCGCGGGGGCGGACCGCGTCGAGGTCCTCCACCTCCGGAAGGTAGTTCCACAGGCCGTCGCTGCACAGCAGCACGATCCCCGTCTCCTCAGGGACGAGCGTCACCACGTGCGGGCTGACCTGCCCGGAGTCGCCGCCCAGCCAGCGCGACAGCACGTGCGAGCGGCGGTCGTTGACCGCCTCGGCCTCGGTGAGCACCCCGTCGGCGACGAGCTGCGCCGCCCACGTGTCGTCCTTGGTGAGCCGCCGCGACGGGGTCTTCGCGCCGTCGTCGGCCAGCCAGTACGCGCGGCTGTCGCCGACCCAGCCCACCACCACGCCGCTCTCGGTCCGCATCGCCGACACGTAGGTGCACGACGGCGCCACGTCCGGCGCCTCCGGACGGGCCAGCTCGCCTGCCGCGCGGTTGGCCGACGCCACCGCCAGCACGGTCGCCCGCTCCGGGTCGGAACCCTCGACCAGCGCGTCGACCAGGACGGCGTTCGCCGCGTCCACGGCGGCCTGCGACGCCTCGTCGGACCGCTCGGAGGACGCGACCCCGTCGCACACGATCGCCGCGACCCCGCGCGCGTGGACCTGGCCGAACGCCATCGAGTCCTCGTTGCGCGCCCGGCGCCTGCCCCGGTCGCTGATCCCGGCGAGCGTGGGCAGCACGAACTCCATCCGGTCCCGCCCGGTCGGCTGGGACCGGCCGCACAGCTCGCAGAAGCCGTCGGAGTCGATGTCCTCGCTGCCGCACGCGCACTGCGCGGCCGCGGACCCGTCCGGGCCGCCGACGGGGGTCGTGCGCACCAGCAGGTTGCGGCCGCACTCCTCGCAGAACCGGTCCTGGGCGCCGACGGGCGCGTCGCACTCGGGGCAGTTGGTCATGGTCACACCAGTGTCCGCGGTCGCACGGCGTTGGCCCGGTCCACGAGGGCGAAGCGCTCCTCTGGCGTGTCGGCGAGCCGCGCGAGGGTCCGGTAGTGGCGCTCCAAACCAAGCCTCAGGCCCCGGTCCGTCAGTTCGCACCCCAGCAGCTCCCCGTGCCCGTTGACCGACGTTCCGCCACCACCGCTCGCGAGCCAGTCGAACGCCGCCTGGAGCACCTCGACGCTCAGCCTCGCCCTGCGGGCCACGTCCAGCTCCAGCGCGGCCAACCGCTCCGCCGCCCCCGAGATCGACGCGATCGCCGGGTCGCCACCCGCCCGGTGGTGCGCCTTGTCGGTCTGCGCCCGGATCGCGGACACCTGCGCGGCCACGTGGTGGCTGGAGGTCTCCGGAACGGTGTGCAGCACCGCCACGGCCCGGTCGGGCGTCCCCGCCGCCAGCAGCACGCGGGCCAGGCCGAACGCGGCCGACACCGAGGAGCGGTCCGTGCGCCACACCAGCTCGTAGTAGTGCGCGGCCTCGTCGAGGTTGCCGGTCGCCTCGGCGCACAGCGCGATGCCGAGCTTCGGCGCGGCCTCGCCGGGCAGCACGTCGTAGACGGTCTCGAACGCCGCCCGCGCGTCGGTCGGGCTGCCCTCCACCAGTGCCGCGAGCCCGCGGTACCAGATGGGCCGCCAGTCGTCGGAGTCCACCAGGGACGGGTCGTCCGGGTCGAACATCGAGGTCGCCGTCAGCCCGTACAGCTCGCGGGTCGCCTCCTCCGACTGGCCGGAGTCGATCAGGGCGCGCACCAGTTGCAGCCGCACCTCGGCGGTCGTCACGGGGGCGGCGCGCAGCGCGGCGATCCGCTCGGCGGCCTCACCGGTCGTGGCGGTGGCGAGGAACCCGGCGGCCGGGTCGGTGGCGTCGACCTGGGGGACCGGCAGCGCCGCCGCGGCGGTCGGCAGGTCCGGGTCGCGCTCGGCACCGAAGCACCGCCGTTCCGGCGTGAACTGGCGCGACAGGCCGGGGCGCGGGTTGCCGTCCTCGGCGGCCAGCACCTCGCGCAGCACGCCGGTGAGCTGCTCGGCCATCTCCTCGGCCGAGGTGAACCGCAGCTCCGGGTTGGGGTCGGTCGCCCGGTGCAGGAACCGCCGGTAGGACTCGAACCGCGCCAGCAGCGGCTCCACCGCCGGGCTGGGCAGACTGGCCCGGTACTTGCGGCGGAAGTCGAACGAGAAGCTCATGACGGCGAGCGCGCGGCCCACGGTGTACAGGTCGGAGGCCACCGACGGGCCGATCGTGCCGATCTCCGGCGCCTGGTAGCCGATCGTGCCGTAGATGGCGCTGCGGTTGTCGCCGATGCGCCGCACCGCGCCCAGGTCGATCAGCTTGAGCTGCTCCTCGGTCTGGATCACGTTGTCCGGCTTGAAGTCGCAGTACAGCAGGCCGACGCCGTGCAGGTAGCCCAGCGCGGGCAGGACCTCCAGCGCGTAGGCGATGGCCTGCGCGAGCGGCAGCGACTCCGTGCCGCCGCCCCGGCCGCGCAGCTCCTTGATCATGTCCTTGACCGACTGGCCGCCGACGTACTCCATGACGATGTAGTCGACGAGGTCGCCGGTCGTGCGGTCCGCGTGCTGCACGAAGTTGTGGATCTTCACGATGTTCGGGTGCTCGACCTCGGCGAGGAACCGGCGTTCGGCCATCGCCGCGGCCATCGCGTCCGCGTCACCGGAGTCGAGCAGGCCCTTGAGCACCACCCACCGGTCGCTGACCGCGTGGTCCAGTGCCAGGTAGATCCAGCCGAGGCCGCCGTGGGCCAGGCAGCCCAGCACCTCGTACTGGCCGTGCAGGACCTCGCCCGGCTCCAGCTTCGGCGTGTAGGAGTAGTGGTGGCCGCACTGCGGGCAGAACCCCTCCACGCGGCCCGGCCTGCCCTCGCGGCTGCGCCCGACCTCCTTGCCGCACGCGCTGCAGAACCGCTTCGCCTCCGGCACCTCGGGGTTCGCCAGCACCGCGGACTTCGGGTCGCGGTAGGGCACGCGCGGCACCTCCACCAGCCCGGCGCCGAGCCTGCCGCGGGCCGTGGACCGGGTGGACGCGCGGCGGCTGCGGCCGGACGGGCTCACGGTGCTCGTCCACGGCGCCGTGCCCGGTCCGGTCGACGGGCCGGTGAACGCGCCCGTGCTCTGCCCCTGGGTGCTCTGCCCCTGGGTGCTCTGCGACCGCGTGCCTGGTCCCCGTGCGCTCGGCGGCTCCGAGCCCCGCGTGCCCGTGGTCCCGGAGTCGGCCGTGGCCTCGGCGGGCCGCGTCGTGGTGAACGCGCCCCCGCTCGCGGGCAGCACCGACGGCGCCTCCAGCCCGCAGTGGTCGCAGAACCCGTCGGGGTCGATGGTCCCCCCGCACCCCGATCGTCGACACGCGCTCATCTCGCCTCCGCCAGGTCGAGCACGGCCTGCTGGTAGCGGCCGACCGCGCGGGTCGCCTCCGGCAGGTCGCACGGTGCGGTGAACAGGACGTCGTGCGCCGCGCGGTGCACCGCGGCCAGGGCCGCGTCCTCGGCGTGCCCCAGGCGGGTCGCCTTCGCCCGGTAGGCCTCCAGCCGTCCGCGCAGCTCGGTGCGGCGGTCCAGCAGCCCGGTCAGGTTCGCCACCAGCGCGCGGCACTCCGGCAGCGCGTCCGGCACCTCGGGCAGGGCGCCGACGGCGATCTTCTCCGCGACCAGCGCCCGCAGCCGGTGCGCCTGCTCCCGCACCCGCACCAGTTCCCGCTGGTCGTCCTCGGTCGCGGTCCGCCGGTCCACGGCCCGCGCCAGGAGGTCGACGACGTGCGCGTACCCCTCCCGCATCCGCGTGACCAGGTCGTCCAGCGCGACCCGCTCCGCGATGACCGCGGGCCCGGTCAGACCGCGCCGCGACAGCGGCACCGAGCGGCTGTCCAGCTCGACGGCCCGCCCGGTCAGCAGTTCGGTCAGCTCGGCCAGGTCGGCGGGCGACGGCCTCTCGGTGCGGGCGCGCACCTCCCGCACCTCGTCCAGCAGCCGCCGGTAGGCGTCGAACTGCGCCCACAGGCCCGCCACGGCCTCGCGCTCGGCGCCGACGAGCAGCGCGTGACCGGGGTGGTCGTCCATGGCCAGCAGCGACTGCGCGATCCGGTCGCTCTCCGCGACCCGCCGCGCCAGCACCTCGTCCACCTCGTCGCGGTCCACGGCCGCTCAGTCCCGGTACTTCGCCGCGGGTGGCGCGGCGCCGCGGTCCAGCGCGCCCAGCCACCGCTGGTGGATCCCCGCCCACGTGCCGTCGGAGCGGATGCGCTCCAGGACCCCGTTGACGAACCGGACGAAGTCCTCGTTCGCCTTGGGGATGCCCATCCCGTACGGCTCCTGGGTGAACTGCGGGCCGACCATCTCCGTGTACGGGTCCTGCGCGGCCAGCCCGGCGAGGATCGTGTCGTCGGTGGACACCGCGTCCACCTGCCCCTGCTGGAGCATCACCAGGCAGTCCGTCCAGTTCGCCACGGCCACCACGACCGGCTTCGAGGCGATGTTCGCGACGTTCGCCAGCGAGCTGGACCCCTTCGTGGCGCACACCTTCCGGCCGCCGAGCGAGTCCGGACCGGTGATGCCGGACCCGCGCGCGGCCAGCACCCGCTGCCCGGCCTGGTAGTAGACGCTGGAGAACGCGACCTTCTGGGCCCGCTCGCAGTTGATCGTCATCGTGCGCACCACGACGTCGACCTCGCCCTGCTCCAGCGCCGGGATGCGCTGGTCGGAGGTCAGCACCTTGAACTGGATCCGGTTCGGGTCCCCGAAGACCGCCTTCGCGACCTCGCGGGCCATGTCGACGTCGAACCCCTCGATCGCGCCGGACTCGGGGTTGCGGAACCCCATCAGGTAGGTGTTCTGGTCCACGCCCGCGATGAGCCTGCCCCGCGCCGCGATCCTCTCCATCGTCGAGCCCGGCGGCATCGCCCCCGGCTGCGGCAGCGGACCGGAGGGCCGCAGGCTCGCCGTCGCGTCGCACGGGGGCACCGCCGCGGCGCTGCTCGGCGGCCCGCCGACCTCGGCCGCGTCCCCCGGCGTGGGGGCGCCCGCCGACCCGACCGTGATGTCCGGCGCGGAACTGGGCACCGGCGCGCACGCGGCCGACAGCAGGAGCAGCAGCAGGACCACCAGTCGTCTCATCGGTACTCCTTCAGGCGCTGCCACACGCCCATCACCGACGCCGCCGCCGCGCCCAGCGCGAGCAGCGCCACCACGGCGACCGTGCCGGTCAGCGCACCCCGCGCGGTGGCGACCGACCCGGTGAACGCGGTGCGGGCCTGCGTGATCGCGGTGACCAGGTCGCGGTCGAGGTTGTCGAACGCCACCGCCGCGCCGCCCTGGTCGGGACCGATCGCCGCGCCCAGCGCCGTGGTGTAGTCGCCGCTGTCGTCGGCCTCCCTGATCCGGCGGTGGGCCTCCTGCCAGGCCTGGAAGTTCTTCTCCGCGGACGTGACCGCGTCGCGCACCGCGGGCGCGGTGGCCAGCGACCTGCCTCGGGCGAGCAGCTCGCCCAGCTCGCCCGAGACCTCGCCGTAGCGCTTCTCGTAGGCCGCGCCGCTGCCGCGCGCCACCAGCGTCAGCGTCTCGTCGCCGCGCGCGGTCAGCGTGGCGATGCGGGCCCGTGCCAGCACGTCGACCTGGGCCGACCCGTTCTCCCGGCTGTCGGACACGGTGGTCGCGACGACCGCGCTCGCGATGCTCACCCACAGCAGCGACACCAGCACCAGCCCGGTCGCGACCACCAGACCGACGTTGAACACCCGGTTGGAGCGGCGGGTGACGTACCACTGGGCGAAGCCGAGCGAGGCGAGCGCGACGAGGCCGAGCAGCAGCTCCGACCACGGGCCGCCGCCCGCGCTGTCCTGGTCGCGGACCACGTTCGCCGTCTCGGCGCGGTAGAGGCCCTGCGCGGCGGGCAGCAGCTGGGCGCGCATCAGGCTGGACGCCTCGCGCAGGTAGGCGGCGCCGACGGGGTTGCCCTGCCGGTTGTGCGTGCGCGCGGTCTCGACCAGCCCGGTGTACACCGGGAGCTGGCCCGCCAGGGTCGACAGCGCGGTGCCGACCTCGGGGGAGCGGGACGTCTCACCGGTCGCGGTCGACAGCGCCGCGGCGGCCTTCGCGATGTCCGCCTCGTAGCGGGACCGCAGGGCGGGCGACTCGACGCCGCCCGAGAGGAACGCCGACGCCGCCGTGGCGTCGGCGTCGGCCATCGACCGGTAGACCTCCTGAGCGGCGAAGCTCAGCGGCTCGCTGCGGTTCGCGAGCTCCTCCAGCGCGGCCGAGCGGGTCTGCACGCTCCACGCGGTGAGGGCGCCCACGACGACGGTGACCGCGACCAGCAGCAGGGCGATCAGGCTCAGCCGCCCCGGTGTGCTCTTCACCAACCCCGTGACCCGGCGCGAGGTCGGTGCGGTGACCACGGCCGTCATCGGGGTCCCCTTCCGCCGCAACCACGTCCTCACCACCCGCGGGCTGTCCCACAAGCGTAGATACAGCCTGGTCACCGTGGGGCCCAAACGTGATGATCCACTGGGCGGACGCGGTCCACCACCCCCAGCGGGCCGGAGATCTCCGGATTCACCCCGCTGAGACACGCGTTCAGGGGACGCGGGCCCCCTCGTGCCGCCGTCGGAACCGGACGCGGCCGACCGGGTGAGGTCCGGTGGGACGAACGGATGAACCCGACCGGTCTAGCGCGCGGCCCTGAGTTCGTCGCGCGCCGTCATCAACGCGAACCCCAGCAGGTTCAGGCCGCGCCACGTGGACGGGGTCAGCGCGCGCTCGTCGTCGTCGCGCAGCCCGATGCCCCAGATCCGGTCCAGCGGACTGGCCTCGACCAGCACGCGCTCGCCCGTGCGCAGCAGGAAGTCCCGCAGCGCCGGGTCCGCGCCGAACTTCGCGACGTTCCCCGCCACCACGATCCCCACCCGGTGGGCGTCCCACACGGCGCTGTCGAACCCGCGCACCTGCCTGCCGATGTTCTTCGCCTCGGCGGGCGTGCGCGCGGTCATCACGCGCTCGGCGGCCTGCTCGTCGCCGAACAGCCGCGCCTTGCCCGCCATCATGAAGTGCTCGGCGGTCGCGTACGTCGTGCCCTCGACGTCGAACGGCGACTCGAACCACTGGCTCAGGCACTCCGAGCCCAGGTCGCCCGCCGACTTCGGCCCCCAGAAGAACACGAACGCCATGGGCACGCCGTTGTGCTCGGCGCGGCGGGCGCTGTCCAGGTCGCGGATCGTCATCACGGGGCCCTCGGCGGTACGGGCAGCGGCAGGGCGGGCAGCCCGTCCATGCTCACGCCGTTGAAGTCCTTGCCCTCGCAGTAGGCGCGGAACTCCTCGTCGGACTTGCGGCCGAAGTACTCCGCGTGCAGCGTCCGCTCCTCGCGGTAGTCCATGAACGGCACCGCGAACCCGCACGTGTCGCTGATCTGCCGCGCGGTCACCACGACGACCGCCCGCAGCCCCGGCGCGTCCGCGTCGCCGAACCCGGCGACCAGTTCGGCGAAGCGCGGGTCGTCGCGGAAGACCGGCACCCCCGTGCCGTGCACCCGCACGATGTTCGGCGGCCCGGTGAACGCGCACCACATGAGCGTGATCCGACCGTTCTCCCGCAGGTGGGCGATGGTCTCGGCGTGGCTGCCGCCGAAGTCCAGGTAGGCCACCGTCTGCTCGTCGAGCACCCGCAGCGACCCCGACCTGCCCTTGGGGGAGACGTTGACGAACCCGTCGCCGGTCAGCGGAGCGGTGCCGGTGAAGAAGACCGGCTGCGCCTCGATGAACTCCCGCAGCCTGCCGTCGATCCGGTCGTAGATCTTTCCCATACCCCCGATTATGGTCCGGGGTGCCCGCTCTGAACCCCGGTTTTTCCACAGCGTGGGCATAACGCCGTCAGCACTCGCCCCGGCCGGGCTCCTCCGCCACCCGCGCGTGCAGGTGCTCGTCGTGGCGCAGGCCGTCCCCGTACACCGATCCCGACCGCAGCGTTCCCTCGGTCGGGTAGCCCGCCTTCACCGCCACCCGGCACGACGCCCCGTTCGCGACCGCGTGGAACAGCTGCACCCGGCGCAGCCCCAGCGCCGCGAACGCCCAGTCCGTCACCACCCGCACCGACGCCGTCGCGACGCCGCGCCCACGGGCCCACGGCGCGACCCGGTAGCCCATCTCCCCGCTCGACCTGCCGAGGTCGAGCTCGTGCAGCGACACGTTGCCCAGCAGCCGCCCGGTGCCCGCGTCGAGCACCGAGAACGTCGCGTGGTCGCCGCTCGACCAGTCCGCGAGCCGCTCGCACCACTCCCGCGCGCTCGCCAGGTCCACCACCGAGGACACGGGGTTCCAGCGGGCCGTCTCCGGGTCGCGGGCCATCGCCAGCGCGTCGGCGGCCTCGCGCGCGTCGGGCGGTCGCAGCAGGAGGCCGCCGACGGTCAGCTCCACCGGGTCGATCGCGGGTGCCATGACCGTGATCCTGGTCCATCCGGCGGTGGCCTAGGGTGCTGGCCCGTGACCGAACCGGACTTCCTCCGCGACACCAGGACCTCCTACGACACCGTCGCCGTCGACTACGCCGAGCTGGTCGGCGACCTGGCGGAGCGCGGCCCGGTGGACCGCGCGATGCTCGGCGTGTTCGCCGAGCACGTCACCGGCGGTCCGGTGGGCGACATCGGCTGCGGTCCCGGCCGGGTCACCGAGCACCTGCACGGCCTCGGCCTGGACGCGTTCGGCGTGGACCTGTCGCCGGGGATGGTCGAGGTGGCCCGGCGGGCGTACCCGCACCTGCGGTTCGAGGTCGGCTCGATGCTGGAGCTGGACCTGCCCGCCGACGGCCTGGGCGGGCTCGTGGCGTGGTACTCGATCATCCACGTGCCGAGGGACCTGCTGCCCGCGGTGTTCGCCGAGTTCCACCGCGTCCTCGCGCCCGGCGGTCACCTCCTGCTCGCGTTCCAGGTCGGCGACGAGACCGTGCACGTCACCCGCGGCTACGGCCACGACGTCGACCTGAACGCCCACCGGCTCCCGCCCGCGGTGGTCGAGGAGCTGCTGGTGGAGGCGGGGTTCACCCTGAACGCCCGCCTGGTGCGCGAGCCGGAGGCCTCGGAGAAGACGCCGCAGGCCTACCTGCTGGTGCGGAAGTGACGGCGGGGCACGGGGCGGTCGGGTGCGCGGAAGCCGGGTACGCGGTCCGCGGGACCGCCTCCGGGGCCCACGCGTCCACCGCCGCGGTGAGGTGAGGCCGCCGGAAAACCGCGTGCGGACCGTCGGGGCGGTGGTGTGTGATCGCGGGCGTGGCGATCGTGGTGGGTGAGCCGGGGGTCGACGGGCTGGGCGCGGTCGTGGACGCGCTGCGGGAGTGGCAGCACGAGGGGACGCCGGTGCAGCTGCACCCTGGGGACCTGGGCTGGTTCTGGCGGTTCGGCCCGGGGGCGACGGCCGCGGCGGTCCGGACCTGGAGCCGCGACGGGCGGGTCGTCGCCGTCGGGCTGCTCGACGGGCCGGGGCTGGTGCGGCTGACGACCGCACCCGACGTCCAGCGGGACGAGGAGCTGGCGCGGCGGCTGGCCGAGGACCTGACCGGCCAGGGGTGCGGTGTGCCCGAGGCCGTCGAAGCGCCGAGGAACGCCCTGGTCCGGGACCTGCTGGCCCTGGAGGGCTGGACGGCCGCCGAGCCGTGGACGCCGCTGCGCCGGGACCTCGCGGAGCCGGTGGAGGACCCCGGCGTGCGGATCGAGGTGGTCGGGCCGGAGCGGGTGGCCGAGCGGACCGCCGTGCAGCGGGCGTCGTTCGACGGGTCGACGTTCACCGACGCGAGCTGGCGCGCGATGGCGGCCGGGCCGCTCTACGCCGACGCCCGGTGCCTGATCGCCCTCGACGAGCGGGGCGACGCGGTGGCCGCGGTGACGGTGTGGTCGGCCGGTCCCGGCAGGCCGGGCCTGCTGGAGCCGATGGGCGTGCACCGCGACCACCGGGGCCGCGGTCACGGCCGCGCGATCACCGTCGCCGCGGCGGCGGCGCTGCGCGAACTGGGGTCGTCGAGCGCGGTCGTCTGCACCCCGAGCGCCAACGCAGGCGCCGTCGCCACCTACCGGTCGGCGGGCTTCGAGCGGCTCCCGGAGCTGCGCGACCGCGGCCGGCCGCCTGAGCGCTCCGCTCAGGACAGGTCGGACAGGTCGAGGACGAAGCGGTAGCGGACGTCGTTGCGGTCGAGGCGGTCGAGGGCGTCGGCCACCCGCGCGGACGGGAGCACCTCGACGTCGGCGGTGATGCCGCGGGCCGCGCAGAAGTCGAGCATCTCGGCGGTGGCGGGCAGGCCGCCGCTGCCCGCCGAGCTGAGCTTCTTGCGGCCGATGAGCAGGTCGAGCGCCTCCACGGTGACGGGGCCGAGGTTGCCCAGGTGGCTGAGGGTGCCGTCCAGGGCGAGCAGTCCCAGGTAGGGCTTGACGTCGTGGGGGACGGGGATGGTGTCGATCACGACGTCGAACCGGTCGCGGGCCGCGGCCATCCGGCCGGGGTCGGAGGAGACGACGAGGTCGTGGGCGCCGAGCCGGGCAGCCTCGGCCGTGCGGTCCGCCGACCGGCTGATCACCGCCACCTCGGCGCCCAGCGCCGCGGCGAACTTGACCGCGAGGTGGCCCAGCCCGCCGAGGCCGCTCACCGCGACGCGGGTGCCCGGCCCCACGCCGAGCGCGCGCAGCGGCTCCCACACCGTGATCCCGGCGCACAGCAGGGGCGCCGCGGCGGCCGGGTCCAGCCCGGCGGGCAGGGGGTGGGTGAACCGGTCGCGGACCACGTACTCGCGGGCGTAGCCGCCCAGCGTCGTCGACCCGTCGTGGCGGTCGGTGCCGCCGTAGGTCAGCGTGGGGAAGTCGCGGCAGAAGTTCTCCTGGCCCGCCTCGCACATCGGGCACGCGCCGCAGGAGTCGACGATGTTGCCGACGGCGACGGGGTCGCCGACGCGGAAGCGGGTCACGTCCGGGCCGGTCTCGGTCACCACGCCGGTGAACTCGTGGCCGGGCACGAGCCCCGGCCCGTCCTCGGGCAGCGAGCGGACGGCGTGCAGGTCGCTGTGGCAGACGCCGCAGAAGTCCACGCGCACCGCCACGTCGTCGCGCCTGAGGTCGCGGCGGGGGATCGAGACCCGGTGCAGGTCGGTCGTCGGGCCGTTCGCCCGCCAGCCGGTGGTGCTCCTCATGAGCTCTCCTCAAACAGACTGTTCGGTTTGTTCAGAAGCTAGGTCAGGTTCGGGGGAAAAGCAAACCAACTGTTCTGTCTGTAGGGTGTGGCCATGTCCGACCGGCACCTGACCGCCCGCGGCGCGGCCACGCGGCAGCGCATCGTCGACGTCGCCACCCGCGAGTTCGCCGAGCACGGCATCGCCGGGGCCCGCATCGAGCGGGTCGTCGTCGCGGCGAACACCAACAAGGCCCAGCTCTACGCCTACTTCGGCAGCAAGGAAGGGCTGTTCGACGCGATCTTCCACGGCTCGCTGGAGCGGATCGTCAACGTCGTCCCCATCGACGCCACCGACCTCGCGGACTGGGCCGTGCGCCTCTACGACGAGTACCTGCGTCGCCCGGACCTCATCCGGCTCGCCACGTGGGCGCGTCTGGAGCGTCGGCCCACCGGCCACCTCGTCGAGCACGTCGACCGCCTCGACGACGGCAAGCTGCGGGCCATCGCGGAGGCGCAGGCGGCGGGGTTGGTGCGTGCGGGGGATCCGTTCGACCTGATGGCGGTGGTGATCGCGATGTCGATGGCGTGGTCGCCGGTGAGCAACGTCTACGCGGCCACCGCCGACGAGCCCGCCGAGGCGCACGACCGTCGTCGGGCGCTGTTGCGCGAGTGCGTCCGGGCGGCCGTCGCGCCCGCGGGCTGAGGACCGTCAGGTGTTCTCGGGGGCGGGCGGGGTGGACGAGTACGCCCGCCGGTAGGCGTTCGGGGTGAGGCCGACCGCCGTCCGCAGGTGCTTGCGCAGCAGCACGGGGTCGGCGAAGCCCGAGGCGTGGGCGATCTCGGTGACGCTCAACCGGGTCGACTCCAGCAGCAGGCGGGCGTGGTCGACCCGCCGCTGGACCACCCACTGCTGCGGGGACAGCCCGACCTCGGTCCGGAACCGCCGGGTCAGGGTGCGGACGCTCATGTTCGCGTGCCGGGCGAGGTCGGCCAGGGCCAGCGGCTCGGCGAGCCGGTCGAGGGCCCACCGGCGGGTGGCCGACGTCGAGGCGTCGCCGTGCGCGGGCAGCGGGCGCTCGATGAACTGGGCCTGTCCGCCCTCGCGCCAGGGGGCGACGACGCACCGGCGCGCGGTGGCGTTGGCGACGGCCGCCCCGTGGTCGCGGCGCACGACGTGCAGGCACAGGTCGATGCCCGCCGCCGCGCCCGCCGAGGTCAGGACGCGGCCGTTGTCGACGAACAGCACGCCGGGGTTCACGTCGACCAGCGGGAAGCGGCGGGCGAACTCCTCGCACAGCGCCCAGTGCGTGGTCGCGCCCTGCCCGTCGAGCATCCCGGACGCGGCGAGCACGAACGCCGAGGTGCACAGGCTGATCACCCTCGTCGTCGGGGCGATGCCCACCAGCGCGGCGGCCAGCTCGTCGCTCAGCCCGCCCGGCCCCGGCAGGTCCCGGTCGCGGTCCTGCGTCGCGATGACGACGGTGTCCGCGGTGGTCAGCGCCGACTCGTCGTTGCGGACGTCGAGGACGAAGTCCTGGCTCGTGGTGACGGGTCTGCCGCCGAGGGAGCAGGTCGTGACCTCGTACAGCGGCGCGCCCGACGGGGCGAAGGCGTGTCCGAGCACCTGCGCGGGGATGCCGAGGTCGAACGGCTTGGCGCCGTCCAGCGCGAGGACGGCGACGCGATGGGGCATGGCCGGATTTTTACCACGGTTGTCTTCCCGGCCAATGTCGGCCGGTGTCGACGATCGCCAGGATGGGCGGTGCGACCGGGCCACGGGGCCCTCGCGACCACCAGAGGGGAATCGAACAGCACCATGAGCGAAGCGCTTGTCATCGGCGGCACCGGGGCGATGGGCGGCAGTGTGGTGCTCCGCCTGCTGGAGGCCACCTCCGACGACGTCCTCGTCCTCACCCGCGACCCCGACTCGCCGAGGGCGGAACGCCTGGCGGACCTGGGCGGCGGCCGGGTCCGGCTGCTCCGCGGCGACGTCGGCGACCCCGCGACCCTCCACGAGGGACTGGAGCTGGTCGACGCGGTGTTCTGCAACACCGACTTCTTCTCCACCGGCTCCGTGGTGGGCGAGTACGAGCAGGGCCTCGCGATCCTCGACGCGGCGCGCGCGGCGAACGTCGACCGCTTCGTCTGGTCCTCCCTCGACCACGCCGCCGTGCTCACCGGCGGCAGGCTGCCGGTGCCGCACTACGACGGCAAGGGCGCCGTCGCGGCGCACATCGGCCTGCGGCGCTCGGACGAGGTGATGAGGCGGGAGACCGACGGCTGGTACTCGCGGCACGTGTCCGTGCTGACCACGGCGCCCTACTTCGAGAACTTCCCGTCGCGGCTCGCCCCGCGGCCCGGTCGGCTGCCCGACGGCCGCGAGGGGCTGCTGTTCGAGATCCCGCTCGGCAGCGGGAGGTACCCGCTGATCGGGCTCGACGACATCGCCTGGTTCGCGGTCCACGTCCTCGACCGGTGGGAGACGTGGGGCGGGCGGGACCTGGCCGTGGCGGCCGACAGCCTGACGGGCGAGCAGATCGCCGCCGCGTTCGAGCGGGTCACCGGGACGCCCGCGGCGTACGTCCCGGTTCCGCTCGACGCGGTGCGGGCGGGCGACCCGGACTTCGGCCACGACTTCGCGGCGATGTTCGAGTTCTTCGCGACCCGCGACCTCGTCGGGCTGGACCGGGACCTGCCCGCCCTGCGCGACCTGCACCCCGGCCTGCTGTCCTTCGAGGACTGGCTGCGGACGTCCGGCTGGGACGGCACCCGCCGGGACGGGTAGCCGTCGCGGGTGCGCGGCACGCGTGCCGCGCACCCGCGCGGATCAGCCCGCCCGCTCGACGGCCACGTCGAGGACCCAGGTGACGCCGAAGCGGTCCGTCAGCATCCCGTAGAGCGGGGACCAGCCCGCCGGGCCGAGGTCCTCGACGACGGTGGCGCCGTCGGACAGGCCCTTCCAGTAGCCGGTGACCTCGTCGACGTCCTGGCCGCGCACGGACACGAAGAACGACCGGTCACCCACGTCGTGCGACTGCCCCTCGCGCACGTCGTAGGCCATGACGTGGAAGCCGTTGTCCGCCCGGACCTCGCCCCACGTGATCCGGTCGGCGTCCGCCGGGTGCTGGACGTGACCCGCCTGGGCGTTGGTGAACGCGACGAGCCGCCCACCGAAGACGGACTGGTAGAACTCCAGCGCCGCGCGGGCCTCGTCCTGGAAGTTCAGGTGGACGGTGGTGGTGATGCTCACGATGACTCCTGTCGGTGTTCTTCGGTGACAGGAGCAAGGCTCGCAGCGGTAGGTGACAGGTTGTGGCACCTACCGCGGCACACTGGGATTCATGCCGAAGACCTCCGCCCGCCTGCTGGCCCTGCTGTCGCTGTTGCAGACCCGCCGCGACTGGCCGGGCACCCTGCTGGCCGACCGGCTCGACATCAGCCTGCGCACCGTGCGCCGCGACGTCGACCGGCTGCGCGAACTCGGCTACCCCATCGCCGCGGTCAAGGGGCCCGACGGCGGCTACCGGCTCGGCGCGGGCACCGAACTGCCGCCGCTGCTGTTCGACGACGAGCAGGCCGTCGCCCTCACCGTCGCGCTCCAGGTCGCCGCCACCAGGCCCGGCGACGGCCTCGCGGACGCCGCCGCTCGGGCGCTGAACACCATCCGCCAGGTCCTGCCCGCCCGGCTGCGCAACCGGGTCGACGCCCTGCGGGTCAGCTCGGTCGACCAACCGGGCAGCAGGCCCGCCGGGCCGGTCGACGGGGGCGCGCTGCTGGCGATCAGCGCCGCGGCCCGTGCGCACGAGGTGCTGCGCTTCGACTACGGCACCGAGGACGGTCCGCCGCGCCGGGCCGAGCCGCACCACGTCGTCACCCTGGCAGGCCGGTGGTACGTGGTGGCGTGGGACCTCGACCGCGCGGACTGGCGCACGTTCCGCGTCGACCGCATGGTCCCGCGCACGCCCAACGGGCCCCGCTTCACCCCCAGGGCGCTGCCGGGAGGCGACGTGACCACCTTCGTCACCAGCCGCTTCCGGGGCTCCGCCGACGACTCCGGCGACTGGCCGTGCCGGGGGACGGTCGTGCTCGACCTGCCCGCCGCCACGGTGGCGCTCCACACCCGCGACGGCGTCGTGGAGGAGATCGGCCCCGACCGCTGCGCGCTCACCCTCGGCTCCTGGTCGTGGCCGAGCCTGGCCGCCGCCGTCGCCCGCTTCGACGCCGACGTCGAGGTGGTCGGCCCGCCGGAGCTGGCGCGGGCCTGCGCGCGCCTGGCCGAGCGGTTCGCCAGAACGGCCGCGACGTTCACCGAAAGCCCCTGACCTCGGCGAACGTCGACCGTGAGCGGGGGAAGCGGTTTCTGTCGGTGCTCGTTGCTAGCGTGCGCGGATGATCGAGAACGAGTCCACGGTGGCGGCGGAAGAGCTGGGCGAGGGGCAGTGGTTCCTCCACGTCCCCGCACCGGGAATGCGGGGCTGGCCGCTCAAGGTGGCCGCGCGCGAGTTCGACACGGTGTCGGTGCGCATCCACACCACGGACGAGGTCCGCGAGGTCGTCTCCTACGCCCGCGACCGCCGCGTTCCGCTGCTGCGCGCGCACGTCTGAGCGGCTCGGCCCCCGCTCTCAGGCTCGGGGGCCGAGCCCGTCGCGCAGGGCGTCGAACAGCCGGGCGAGGCGTGCGCGGTGGTCGTCCACCACGGCGGCAGGCGGTTCGCCCGCGATGAGGCGGCGCGCGGTCCCCACCACCACGGTGCCGTAGCCGGCGGTGAAGAAGGCGGCGAGCAGGGTGCCGTCGCCGTCGAAGGCCTCGTCGCGCTCCAGCTCCTCGGCGAGGACGGCCTGGAGTTCGGCGGCGATCTCCCTGGTTCGCGCGAGGAGCGCGGGCGAGGCCGCCACGGTCCGGTAGAACGGGGCCGACCCGTCCTTGACGCCGGACAGCGCGTGCCGGGTGTCGACGAGGTCGACGGTCGTCGCGCGCAGGGCCGTCAGCACGTCGGTGCCGGGGGCGCGGTCGCGCACCGCCGAGCGCAGGAGGTCGACGGCGTCGCCCACGCGGTCCAGGAGGAGGTCCTCCTTGCGCGGGAAGTGGTTGAAGACCGTCACGCTCGACACCCCGGCCTCCCGCGCGACCTCGGCGACCGTGACCGCGTCGAACCCGCGCTCCAGGAACACCCGCGTCGCGACCTCGGAGATCCGGGCGCGCGTCTGCGGCCCACCCCGCTTCCCGGTCCTGGGCATGAGGCCCCACTTCCTTGTGTGAATAAACTTAGTCACGTAACTTACGTGGCGGGCCCTCGGATCGGACCAGGGCCATTCTCATCCGGCGAGGGCCGCCCCGGAGCGGCGGCCCTCGCCCGCGACCAGACGGGAAGTCCCCTGTGCCCAACCAGGTCGCGGGTCGGTCCCCGCGTTCACTCGGAGAGGCGTGGGTGGCCCTGACGGGGCTGTCCGCGGTCTTCCTCGTCGAGATGCTCGACAACTCGATCCTCACCGTCGCGCTGCCCACGATCGGACGCGAGCTGCACGCCTCGACGACCGCGCTCCAGTGGGTCACGGGCGCGTACGCCGTCGTGTTCGGCGGCCTGATGCTCGCGTTCGGCGCCCTGTCCGACCGGTTCGGCAGGCGCCGGACGATGCTCGTCGGACTCGTCCTGCTGGCCGCGGCCTCGTCGGCGACCGCCTTCGTCGCCACCGCGGACCAGCTCATCGCCGTCCGGGTCGCGATGGGGGTCGCCGCCGCCATGACGACGCCGGGGTCGCTGGCGCTGGCGTTCCGGCTGTTCACCGACGACGGCCTCCGCGTCCGGGCGACGACCCTGATCTCGACGGTGGGGCTGGTCGGGCTCGCGCTCGGCCCGACCGCGGGCGGGTTCGTGCTCACCGTCGCGCCGTGGCAGGCCCTGCTGCTGGTGAACGTCCCGATCGCCCTGCTGGCGATCGTCGGCGTCCGGGCGGGCATCGCCCCGGACGCCGCCGCCGACCTCCACCGCGACCCGGTGGACGGCGTCGGCGCGCTGCTGGGCACGGCGGCGGTCGTGCTCGCGCTCGTCGCGCCGACGCTGTTCGTCGACGACGGCGCCGGATCCGCGGCCCCGTGGGCGGTCGCGGCGGCGGCCGTCGTGGCGGCGGTGCTCTTCGTCCTGCGCGAGCGCACGGTGCGCCACCCGATGCTCGACCTCGCCCTCGTCGCCCACCCCCTGGTCTCCAGCGGCCTGGCGTTCAAGGCCGCGGCCGGGCTGGCCACCGCCTGCCTCGGCTACGTGGTGACGCTCCAGCTCCAGCTCGACTGGGGGTGGACGCCCGCGCTCGCCGCGCTCGGGATGCTGCCGCAGGTCGTCGTCCTCATCGCGGGCGGGGCGGTCGTCGGTCCGGTCGTGCGGCGGGTCGGACTCGACCGCGCGGCGTGGCTCAGCGCCGCGGCGGTCGTGTCCGGGCTCGTCGTCCACGGCCTGCTGGGCAGGTTCGGGTACGCGTGGGTCGCCCTCTCGCTCGTGCTCGTGGCCGCCGGGATGCGCGTGGTCGGTGTCGTCGCGGGCGTCACCGTGCTCCGCGGCCTGCCGGAGAACCGCACCACGATCGGCGCGGCGCTCGTCGACACCGCCTCCCAGGTCACCTCCGGCGTCGCCATCGCCGTCACGGGCACCGTTCTCGCGGCCCTGTTCACCGGCGACATCGCCGCGTCGGACTGGAGTCCTCGCCAGACCGCGGAGTTCCGCGAGGCGGTCACGGTCGCGAGCCTGCTGCTCGCGACCGCCGCCGCGGCGCTCGTCGCCTGGGGGACGGTCCGCGCGCGGCGGTCACCGCACCGCGCGGAAACCGCGTGAGGACGGCACGAGTGCCGCCGCGGCCGGTGCGGCGAAGCAGATGACCGCGCACACCGCGAGCACCGGTTCCGGGCCGAAGTGGGCGATGGCGGGGGCGATCAGGGCCAGGCCGACGGGGGCCAGGCCGTAGGACATCAGGAAGTCCAATGAGGACACCCGCGCCAGCATCCGGGGGTCGACCTCGCGCTGCGTGGCGGTGAACCACGGCACGTTGAACAGCTCGATCCCCAGGCCCGCCAGGACGTAGGCGGCGACGACCACCGCGGCCGGGACGGGCAGCAGCAGGCTCAGCGGCGCGAACCCGTAGCAGGCCAGGCCCGCGAGGGCGGCCCACCCCTGCGCGCGGGGCTTCCAGCGGGCCACGAGGACCGCGCCGACGAGCGCGCCGAGGGTGTAGGCGGTGAGGGCGGAGGCGAGCACGGCCTCGGTGCCGTAGCGGTCCCGGCTCACCAGGGGCAGCACCACGCCGGTCGCGGAGTAGCCGGTGGCGATCACGGCGGTGAGCGCGCCCAGCCCGGCCAGGAACCACGGGTGCCTGCGGGCTTCCGCGATGCCGTCGAGGAAGTCGGCGGTGAAGCGCGTTCCGGCGCCGTCCGGCTCGGTCCGCGGCCTGCCCGTGCCCGCCGGGGGGATGAGCGCGGCGCCCAGCCACAGCACGCCGGTGGCGAGCAGCAGCACCCGCGTGTCGACGAAGACGGCCAGCAGCGCGGTGAGCCCTGGGGCCACGAGCGTGGTGACCCGCACGGAGAGGGTGAGCGCCGCGTTGGCCTGCTGCCGCTGGTCCTCGGCGACGACCTCGGCGGTCAGGGCCTGGAACGCGGGTCGGCAGGCGCCCTGCCCGGCGCCGACGACCGCGGCGGCCACGGCCATCAGCACGACCGACCGGCCCACGCCCGCGGCGATCACCGGTGCCGCGAGCCCGGCGACCAGGCCCGCCCACAGCACCACCCGCCGCCGGTCGTGCCGGTCGGCCAGCACGCCCGCGACGGGGACGGCGGCGAGGAAGCCGAGGGTGCGGGCGGCGAGCACGACGCCCAGTTCCACCGCGGTGATCGACCGGTCGAGCACCGCCAGGCCGAGGATGAACGGCAGCGCCCACGTGGCGATGCCGGACGCCGTGGTGCCCGTCCAGAGCCGGAGGAAGGACGGGCTTCGCAACACCGATGCGGACCTCGCCTCGGTCGGGACTGCGTCGTGCGCCACACGGACTCCTCTTCGCTGGGGCTTGATTTGGAAATGATTATCATTCAGGGTAGCGGAGTCGATGTTGAGCAGCGGAGGGGTCCATGTCACGTTCTGCCCGGTTGATGTCCGTCTTCGCCGCAGCGGTGCTGGCCGCCGCGTGCGCCACACCGGAGAACGCCCCGAGCACCGCCGCGTCCTCCGGGGCGGTCGAGGTCGAGAGCTGCGGGAAGCGGCTCACCTTCGACGGCGCGCCGGAACGCGTGGTCGCCCTGGACCAGTCGTCCACGGAAACGCTGCTGGCGCTGGGAGTGGGGGACCGCGTCGTCGGCACCGCCAACCTCAAGACCAGGGTGTCGCCGCAGTACGCCGAGGCGTACGGGAGGATCCCGGTGCTGTCGCCGAAGGTCCTGACCGCGGAACCGTTGCGGGCGGCCAATCCCGACCTGGTCGTGGCGTCGTTCAAGGAGCTGTTCACCGCCGACCGCGCGGGCACGCGCGACGAGCTGGAGCAGCTCGGCGTGCCCACGTTCGTCAGCGCGGTCAACTGCCCGGACGGTGAGACCGAGCCGTTCGAGCGGATGTTCCGCGACTTCACCGACCTGGGCAGGGCACTGGGGGTCTCCGAGCAGGCGGGGAAGCTGGTGGCCGACCAGCGCGCGGTCGTGGACCAGGCCCGTGCCGCGGGGGAGGAGCGCCCGGCCGGGCTCAAGGTCGTGTGGGTGTACTCCGTCTACAACGGAATCCCCTACGTGGCGGGCAAGAGCGGCATGGCCAGCCACATGAGCGCGCTGGCCGGGGTCGACAACGTCTTCGACGACGTCGACCAGGAGTGGCCGGAGGTCTCGTGGGACGAGATCGCCGCGCGCGGGCCCGACGTCGTCGTGATCGGCGACCTGTCCGAGCGCGGCAACCCCGGTGACAGCGCGGCGGAGAAGCTCGCGATGATGCGCGAGCACCCCGCGGTGTCGCAGCTGCCCGCCCTGCGCGACGGGAAGGTCGTCGAACTGCCCGGCATCGAGATGGACCCCTCCGTGCGCACGGTGAACGCCCTGCGCACCTTCACCACCCGGCTCGACGAGATCACCTCCCGTGGCTGATCGCGCGGGGCTCCTCGACCCCGCCGTGGAGCCGGAGGTCACGCCGTCCTCCGTGGCCGCACCGGGTTCCGGCGGTGGCCGCCGGGTGGCCGTGCTGCTGCTGTCCCTGCTCGTCCTGGCGGTGTCGCTGGTGGCCGCCGTGCGCGTCGGCCTCGGCGGCGGGATGGGGTGGGACGAGATCGGCCGCGCGGTCGGCGCCCGGCTCGGCCTGCCCGTGCCGCCGCTGCCCAGGCTGGCCGACTCGCTGATCTGGGACCTGCGGGTGCCCAGGGTGCTGCTGGCCGCCCTCGTCGGGGCCGCGCTGGCGGTCTGCGGCGCGGCGCTCCAGAGCGTGACGCGCAACGCCCTGGCCGACCCGTACCTGCTGGGCGTGTCCTCCGGCGCGTCCACCGGGGCGGTGGTCGTGGTGCTCCTCGGGTTCGCCGGTTCGCACCTGGGGATGACCGGCGGCGCGTTCCTCGGGGCACTGGTGTCGTTCGCGCTGCTGGTGTTCCTGCTGCGCCGCCGCGGCCTGGACTCGGTGCGCATCGTGCTGACCGGCGTCGTGGTCGGGCAGCTGTTCACCGCCATCACCTCGCTGATCCTGATGTCCTCCGGTGACGCCGACAGCACCCGCGCCCTGACCCACTGGCTGCTCGGCTCGCTGGCACCGGCCCGCTGGCAGTCGGTCGTGCTGTGCGCGCTCGCCTGCGCCGTCGGCCTCCTCGTCGTGTGGCTGCACTCGCCCGCCCTGGACGGGTTCGCCTTCGGCGCGGACACCGCCACGTCGCTGGGCGTGGACGTGCGCACCGTGCGGATGGTCCTGCTGGTGACGACCTCGCTGCTGACCGCCGTCGCCGTCGCGGCGGTGGGCGCCATCGGGTTCGTGGGGCTGATCGTGCCGCACGGCGTCCGCTTCCTGGTCGGGCCCCTGCACCGGGTCCTGCTGCCGCTGTCCGCGGTGGTGGGCGCGACGTTCCTGGTGTGGACCGACGCGCTGGCGCGCGTGGCGTTCGCTCCGCTGGAGGTGCCGGTGGGCGTGTTCACCGCGCTGCTCGGCGTCCCGCTGTTCCTGCTGATCCTGCGCAAGCGGGGTGAGCTGTGAGGATCGAGGCGCGGCACCTGAGCTGGGGCGTGCCGGGCCGCACCATCGTGCGCGACGTCGACCTGGTGGTGGAGCCGGGCGAGACGGTGGGGCTCATCGGCCCCAACGGATCGGGCAAGTCCTCGCTGCTGCGCTGCCTGGCCGGACTGCGCGCGCCGACCGGGGGAGGGGTCCGCTACGACGGCACCGACATCGCCGGGTGGTCCGCGCGCACCAGGGCCCGCCACGTGGCGTTCGTCGAGCAGACCGCCGACACCGACAGCGACCTCACCGTCGGCGAGGTCGTGGTGCTGGGCCGCACCGCGCACGGTTCGCCGTGGCGGGCGCCCGACGCCACCGACCGCGCGATCACCGCCGCCGCGCTCGACCGCCTCGACCTGACGGGGTTGGCCGACCGGCCGTGGACCCGGCTCTCCGGCGGCGAACGGCAGCGCACCCACCTCGCCCGCGCGCTGGCGCAGCGCACGTGGGGCCTGCTGCTCGACGAGCCCACCAACCACCTCGACGTGCGCCACCAGCTCGAACTGCTGGAGCTGGTCGCCTCGACGCGGCAGACGGTGGTCATCGCCCTGCACGACCTCGCACTGGCCGCGCGCTACTGCGACCGGCTCGTGCTGCTCCACGGCGGGACCGTCGTCGCCGACGGCTCCGCGGAGCGGGTGCTCACGCGCGAACTGCTGCGGGAGGTGTTCGAGGTGGACGCCGACGTCGACCGCGACGACGCGGGCCGCCTCGCCGTCGCCTACCGCGGCCCCGCGCGCTGACCGCACCGCCCGTGCCCACCACATTCCCGTTCGGACCCACCAGGGGGACAGCGTGACCGCAACGACCGCAGTGGACGAACTCGTCGCATCCGTGCGCGCGGGCGTCCACGGACCCGATCCGAGGACGACCGCCGCCACCAGCGTGTTCTGGGTGCACCACGGCACCAGGCTCGCGGGCGGCGGCACCACCTACCGCAACCAGTACGTGCTGGCCCGCGTCGGCACCGCGATCGGCGGCTGCGCGTTCGCCGACGGCGAGGTCGACCCCGCCCTGTGCGCCGAGGCCTCCGGCGCCTCCGTGGCCGACCTGCTCGCCGACGCGCCCGCTCCCGTGCGCGTCGCCGTGCTCGACGCCTACCTCGCCCACGCCCGCCCCCACCGCGACTCCGGCGCCGAGCGCGTGGTCCTGCCCGCCGGGACACCGGAGACCAGGGCCGCGGCCAGGGACGCCGCCGTGGCCGGGCTGCTCGACGTGCCGCCCGGCGCGAAGGTGGCCCTCATCGGCGTGGTCAACCCCCTCGTCGCGGCCATCCGCGAGCGCGGAGCCGAGTGCCTGCCGTGCGACCTGGTGCTGCGCACCACCCAGTGGGGCGACCCGGTGACCACCGACATGCGGCAGGTGCTCGACGTCGCCGACGCCGTCGTGGCCACCGGGATGACCATCGGCAACGGCACCTTCGACGAGATCCTGGCGACCTGCCGCGACCGGGGCGTCCCGCTGGTGGTCTACGCCCAGACCGGCAGCGCCGTCGCCCGCCACTTCCTCGGCGCGGGCGTGACCGCGCTGTCCGCGGAACCGTTCCCGTTCTCCCAGTTCAGCGCCGAGGAAACAGTCCTGTACCGCTACCGCGCCCACTCCTGACGGACCGAGGTACGACGTGGACCACCACATCACCGACGCGCTCAGCCGCCCCGCGCTGCTGCGCCTGGACGAGCGCACCACCTGCGTGCGCTTCGAGACCATGAAGGTCGCCTCGGCGCTCACCGCCGTGCGGCACCTGCTCGACCGGGGCGAGGTCGCGCGGGGCGACACCCTCGTGGACAGCTCCAGCGGCATCTACGCCCACGCCCTCGCCCTGGCGTGCCACCGCCACGGCCTCAAGTGCCACATCGTCGCCTCCACCACGGTGGACACGACGCTGCGCGTGCAGCTCGAGGTCCTGGGCGCCACCGTGGAACCGATGCCGCCCACACCCGACCTCAAGCTCGACCAGAGCCGCCGCGTGGCGCGCGTGCGGGAGATCCTGCGCGACAACCCGCGCCACCACTGGATGCGGCAGTACCACGACGACACCCACTACCTCGGCTACCGGCCGATCGCGGACCTCCTGCGACACGAGCTGGGCACCGCCGCGCTGACCCTCGTCGGCGGCGTCGGCACGGGCGCCTCGACCGGCGCGCTCGCCCGCTTCCTCCGCGAGACCGATCCCGACACCACGCTGGTCGGGGTGCAGCCGTTCGACAGCGTCACGTTCGGCAGCGAGCACGTGCGGGACCCCGAGATCATCATCGCGGGCATCGGCAGCTCGATCCCGTTCGCCAACGTGGACCACGCGCTCTACGACACCCTGCACTGGGTCGGGTTCGACGCCGCGCTGGCGGGCAGCGTCGCGCTGCTGCGCGACCACGCCGTCTTCGCGGGCCTGTCGGCGGGCGCGGCCTACCTGGCGGCCCGCTGGGAACGGCGGTCGGCCCCCGAGCGGCACGTCGTGTTCCTCGCCCCCGACACCGGGCACCGCTACGTCGACGCCGCCTACTCCCGGCACCGGCAGGCCGAACCGCTCGGCCGGTTGCGGCCCCACCAGATCGGCGACCTGGGCGACATGGCCCTGCCGTGGTCCCGGATGCCGTGGAACCGTGCGCCCGCACCACCGGCGGCCGTCGCGTCGCGGGTGGTCCCGGCGGCCTCGTGAACAGGCGGTCCACAGAGGTTTCGCCGACGCGACGGCGGCGCCGTTCGGTGGGACCGGATCAGACCAGTCACGAGGGGGAGCACCACGTCCAGCACCCGTCCTGAACGCGCGCGGGCCACCCACCGGCGTCGAGCCGCGCGCGCTGCCGCACTCGCGGCTCGACCCCGGCAGGCCGCGGCCGGGGTCGGGTTTCCGGTGGACGACCCCGGCACCCTGGACGCCCACGACCCCCGCCACGGGGCAGGCGTCGGCTCCGCCGGTCCAGGATCTCCGTCCTGCCGGGGGTGCTGTTCGCCGCGATGCGCGGGGTCGTCCTCCGTCGCGACCCGGTCGCCGTGGTTCCCGATCGGTCCGCACGTCGCCCGGGACATCACCCGCGCGGGCGCCTTCGGCGTCATCGCGTCCGGCTCGGACGAGGCGCCCACCCTTCCCGCCGGTCGGGGTGCTCCCCGCGGCGAGCACCCCGACGAGGCGTCAGAAGTTCTTCTTCGCCACCGTCCACGGGCTCCGGGAGGCGAGTCCCGACGGGTCGAGGATGTAGGTCCGCGCCGCCTGGTTGCCGTAGAGCACCATGTCCAGGAACTGCACGACTGTCGTCATGCCGTCGACCACCTCGTTGCCGGAGATGAACCCGCCGTGCCCGGCCCGCGGTTGCCTGGCCAGCACGGCGGGCACGGTGGCCAGGTCGTAGTTCGCCTGGTTGTTGGCGTAGGCGACGTCGGAGGACCCGCCGTCCATGAACAGCGCCGGTGTGTGCAATTTGGCGAGTTCGGAGCGGGGGTAGCCGAACGAGCCGTCGGCGAAGAAGCCGCTGTTCAGCGAGACCACCCCGGACACCCGGCGGTCCTGGGCGGCGACGAGGGCCTCCAGGCCGCCGCACGAGTGGCCCGCGGTCGCCACCCTCGTCAGGTCGAGCCGCTGCGCCAGCGGGGACCCGGAGCGCTGCTGCTCCCGTTCGGCCCAGGTGATCGCGTCGGTCAGCAGCGACGGGATGGGCGAGCCGCTGGGCAGGCCGTTGGCCGACCCGTTCACCGACCCGATGTCCACCACGAGGAAGCCCTTCGACGCGACGACCGTCAGCGCCCTCGTGACCTCGCTGTTGTTGGTGTGCGCGCACGCGCCGTTGCCGAACGCCAGCACGGGCAGCGGTCGGTCGACGGCCTGCGGGTTCGACGGGCGGAAGACCGTGAAGCGGTTGTCGCCGTACGCGCCCTCGCGGGTGACCGGGAAGTCGTTGTCCACCAGGGAACGTCCCGGCGCCGGTGTCGTGGTGGTCGTGGTCGTCGTCGTGGTGGTCGTGGGTGTGGTCGAGCCGGTGCACACCACGTCGTTGAGCGTGAACGCCGCCGGCGTGGCCGGGCTGGTGCTGGACGTGGCGTTGAAGCCGAACGAGACCGCGGCACCGGTGGCGAGGTCGCCGTTCCACGCCGCGTTGACCGCGGTCACCCGGCCGCCGGACTGGGTGTGCGTCCCGTTCCACGACTGCGTGACGCGCTCGTCCCCGGCGAACGTCCAGGACAGCCGCCAGCCGCTGATCCGGTCGCCGAGGTTCGTCACGACCGCGGTCGCGCCGAACCCGCCCGGCCACTGCGATCCGATGGTGTAGTCGACCCGGCAGCCCGCGGCGGCGGAGGCGGGCTGGGATCCGAGCACGGCCGCCGCGGCGGCGGTCAGTGCCACGACGACACCTGCCGCGGCCGTGCGCCGTGCGCGGGTGTCGGTCCTGGGCGCGGTCATCGATCCTCCTCGTCGGGATGGGGGTTCGGGGGCACCGAACCGGTCAGCAGGGCGAGTTGGTCTGGGTCAGCAGGCCCATGCGGTACGGGAGCTGGCTGTACTCGCCGCCCGCGTTCGGATCGAGGCCCTGGTAGAGGAACTGGAGCTTGCAGGGGCTGATCGGCAGCGTCTGGTCGTTGCCGGAGCGGATCAGCTCGCCGTGGCTGATGTCCCTGGTCCACTGGCCGCCGGGGAAGGTGGTGTTGCTGGTGCGGGCGAACGGGTTGGACTCGCTCGCCGCGTGCGCGGTCCACGGCCCCTCGACGCGGCTGGAGGTGAAGGACCTGTAGTAGCGGCCGGTCGATCCGATGGCCTCCTGGAGCAGCAGGTACTGGTTGCGGCCGTCGACCTTGTAGACCGCGGAGCCCTCGAACAGGTTGTTGCGGTTGGAGTCCTGGAGGGTGATGACCGTGCCGCCGAACCCGTTGGGGAAGTTCGCGACGCTGGTCTGGGCGCGGTAGATGTGACCGTTGTCGTCGCTGGAGAACAGGTGGCAGTTCGCCGAGTCGCAGATGACCCAGAAGTCCAGCCAGTTCCCGTTGCCCTTGTTCTGCCGGACGATGTCGGGCTCGGCGGACATGAAGTTGCGCGGCGTGGACCACGACCGGGGGTTGCTGGGATCGGTGCTGGTCGAGTAGCTCGGCAGGCCGGTCTGGTAGACCAGGTACCAGAGGTTCTGCGGCGCGAAGTAGAACAGGTGCGGCGCCGCCCGGTAGCCGGTCCCCACGCCCGAGGCGGTGTCGAGGAACGTGTGGGTGGCGCTCGCGGCCTGCGACCAGTCGGAGAACGCGAAGTGCACCAGGTTCCAGCCGCCCGAACGGCTGGCGGTGGTGGCGTAGACCTGCCACTGGTTGTTGTACCGCACCACCGTGTAGTCCTTGATGGACACGATGTTGTGGCTCGCGTCGGACTTCGGCCCGGCCAGCACCCCGCTGGAACTCCAGCGGAACGAGGACGGCAGGCCGGTGCCGGGCTGCTCGCCGGAGCCGACGCGGACGAGCTGCCACTGCTGGTTGGCGCCGCCCCAGTCGGTGTACTGCACGACGTTCGCGCCGTCGGTGGTGGCACCGCCCTGGACCTCGACGGCCTTGCCGCTGTTGCGGTTGAGCAGGCGCACGTGGCCGTCGGCGGAGTCGGCGAGGCGGAACTGCTGGTTGGTGCCGCCGCCGTCGGCCCACTGCACGATCGCCCCGCCGTCGGCGGTGGAGAAGTTGTGCACGTCGAGGACCTTGCCGGAGTGGCGGGACTTGAGCCGGTAGTAGCCGCCGCCGGAGTCGGCGAACTGCCACTGCTGCTGGTTGCCGTCGTTGCGGGTCCACTGGGTGATGCGGGCGCCGTCGTCGGTGGCGAGGTTGTAGACGTCCAGCGCCTTGCCGCTCGTGCGGTTGACCAGCACGTACCACGCGGTGGTGTCGACGGTCGCCGCCGAGGCGGGTGTCGCCGCGAGCGCCGTCACCAGGCCGCTGAGCAGCACGGTGACGACGGCGGCGGCGAGACCGGCGAGGTTCCGCCCGCTGGTCCGCGGGCCGGTGGTCCCTGTTCTGGTCACGAACGTGCTCCCCTTCGTCGAGGTGGGTGGACGGTGGCCCACCACTAGGTCGTCCTGGTGAACTGCCACCAGTTGACGTTGAGCAGGTAGCCGCTGCCGCCGCTGAACCGCAGGTACAGGTCGCGGGTGCCGGACAGGCCGCTGACGGGGCAGGACACCGTGGTCCACGCCTGCCAGCCGCCGGTGTTGGGGACGGTGCAGCGGCCGACCACCGTCCCGTTGGGACCGTCGGTGCGGACCTCCACGGCGGCACCGGACACCGTCGAGGACACGCGTGCGCTGAACGACGCCGCGCCGGCGCCGAAGGCGACGTTGCGGACCTTGAGGTGGTCGCCGTTGTCGACGTAGCCGACGTTCATGCCGCCCTCGGAGGACACCTCGGTCTCGATGCCCGAGCCCCACGCCATGGTCTCGGCCTCCTGGCGGGCGTAGGGGTCGAGGGTGTCGGCGGGCGGCGGGCCCGCGGTGGTCATGGACATCGTCGGGATGGAGCCGTCGGCCCCGTAGGTGAACCTCTCGACGGCGACGGACCGCGTGTAGCCGCCCCCGCCGGGCAGCGCGCCGTTGTGGTAGAAGAAGTACGAGGAGCCCTTGTAGTCGACGATCCCCGCGTGGTTGGTGAAGCTGCTGCCCTGGGTCGGCATGACGGTGCCCCGGTAGGTCCACGGCCCGGTCGGGCTCGGGGCGGTGGAGTAGGCGATGAACTCCGAGCAGCACCTGGCCGCGAAGACGTTGTAGTACACGCCGTTGCGCCGGTAGACCCACGGCCCCTCCTCGTAGAGGGTGGGCCGGTTCGGGTCACCGGTGCGGGTGCCGAAGCCCGCGGTCGTGAGCGGGATCTTCGTGGCGCTGCCGGAGTAGGAGACCATGTCGCTGTTGAGCTTCACGTACCAGAGGTTCGGGTTGCCCCAGTACAGGTACGCCTGGCCGTCGTCGTCGATCATCACGGTCGGGTCGATCTCGCCGTTCTCCACCAGCGGGCGGCCGATGGCGTCGCGGAACGGGCCGGTGGGGCTGTCCGCCACACCCACGCCGATCGCCATGCGGCCGGTGGCCCGGTTGACCACCGGGACGTACCAGTAGAACCTGCCGTTCCGCTCGACGGCCTGGCCCGCCCAGGCGTCCTTGCTGGCCCAGCTGAACGTGCCCACGCTCATGGGGGAGCCGTGGTCGGTCCAGTTCACCATGTCGGCCGACGACCAGACCCGCCAGTCCTTCATGGTGAAGTAGGTGGAGCCGTCCTCGTCGTGCCCGGTGTAGAGGTACACGCGGCCGTTGTGCACCAGCGGTGCCGGGTCGGCGGTGTAGACGTGCTGCACGATCGGGTTGTCCGCCCTGGCGGGGGTGACGGCGGCGAACCCGCTCGCGAGGAGCGCGAGTCCGAGCAGTGCGGCGACGCGGCTGGTGGACCTCGACGGTGACGAGGTCATCGCGCCTCCCGTGCGGCCGCGGCGGTGCAGGTCGGGGAGAGCCCCTCGGCGCTACCGCTGCCCTGGAAGCCGAACTCGGTGGACCGCCCGGCGGCGACGGCGCCGTTGTAGTCGACGTTGGTCCAGGTGACCGTGCCGGTGGTACCGCTGCCGACCGCGCTCCAGGACCCCGTGACCGTCGTGCCGGACGGCAGCGCGGTGGTCACCCTCCAGCCGGTCAGGGCCGAGGACCCCGCGGTGACCGTCACGGTGGCGACGAAGCCGCCGGTCCAGGGGTTGAGCGACACCGACGCGGTGCAGCTGCCGGAACCGGGATCGGGTGGTGTGGTCGTGGGGCCACCCGGAACGGTCGTCCCGCCCGCGTTGAGCGCGTTGAGGGTCGAGGTGTAGGCGGCCTTCTTGTTGCCGGAGCCGTCGAACAGCAGCGGGTTCTCGCCCGTGCGCCAGGAATCGGTGTCGCGGATGCCCCACACGGTGATGCCGGTGCAGCGGGCCACGGCCATGCACGCCCTGGTCACCGACGAGAAACCGTTGGCCTGGCTGGATCCCGCGATGTCCAGCTCGGTGATCTGCACGTCCACGCCGAGGTCGGCGAAGCGCTGGATGTTGGCCTGGTAGTCACCGGGCGGGCCGTTGGTGAGGTGGGACTGCAACCCGACGCAGTCGATCGGCACGCCGCGGGCCTTGAAGTCGCGGACCATCGTGTAGACGCCGGTGGACTTCGCGTTGATGCCGTCGGTGTTGTAGTCGTTGTAGCAGAGCTTGGCGTTCGGGTCGGCCGCGCGGGCGGCGCGGAACGCCGCCTCGATCCAGTCGTTGCCGGTGCGCTGGAGGTTCGAGTCGCGACGACCGCCGGAGCCGCCGTCGGCGAACGCCTCGTTCACCACGTCCCAGGCGTAGATCTTGCCCCGGTAGTGGCTCGCGACCTGCGTGACGTGGTTGATCGCCGCGGAGCGGAGGTCCGACCCGCTGAGCCCCCGCGCCCAGCCCGGCTGCTGCTGGTGCCACAGCAGCGCGTGGCCGCGCACCCGCTTGCCGTTGGACAGCGCCTGGTTGAGGATGCGGTCGCCGTTGGTGTAGTTGAACTGGCCGCGGTTGGGCTCGGTGGCGTCCCACTTCATCTCGTTCTCGGCGGTGACCATGGAGAACTCCCGGTTGAGGATGTTCACGTAGGTCGAGTCGCCGAGCTTGCCCGCCGCCACGGCCGTGCCGTAGTAGCGGCCGGTCTGGGCGGCGGCGGCCCCGAGGGTCGTCGCCGCGCTCGCGGAGGTGGTGACGATCAGCGTCGCGCCGAGCGAGGCCGCCAGGACCGTCGACACGATCGCGGTTCGAGACACTGACCTCGATGTCAGGTTCATCGTCCACGCTTTCCGAAGACCGCCCGGAGCGTCCGGGCGGTGATGGGCTGGATGGTCGGACCGCGCGCGAGGTCCGCGGAGGTGTCCGGGCCCGACGCCGTGACTCCCGCGTCGAGACGGGGCGTTGAGCAGTGTGGCAGTGGATGTTTGCGTTCACAAGGCAGTGGATTGCCGCATTGACCAACGCCACTTGATCGGCCTAAAGAGACGCGATGTCGTCCGAGTGAGCGCTAACAATTTAGCTCCGACGCCGCCTCGGGGCGGTGTCGTCGTCGCACGGTGGGGGCCGCGGCGGCGTACCTCGCGGTCCCGTCGCCGGCCGGGGGTCAGGGACAAGGGCGCGGAAAGCGACGTGCTGGTGTGCGGAATTGCGCGGCGGAGGTGTTCCAGCGCCACGGGAGGCCTTTCCCGGTGTCGCCGGAGTCTGGGGATCCACCACGCCGCGGAAAGGCGTTCGGTGGTCCGATCTCGGCACTCGCGGAGTGAAACCGGTCGTTACCCGCGTAAAGGGGAAAACGGCACTCGGTGTTCGGTTCCGTGCTCCAACCGCCGCTCATCCTCATCGTCGAGGACGGCGGCCGGGCGCGGGAGCCGAACGAAACGAAAGTTAACTCGTATGACGTCTGCCGTCAACGGCGTGACGCATCGTGACCGCGTGCCATAGTGGGTGAGCTGGCCAGTTCACCCGGAGGGACGATGACGACGACCGGTTCCGAGCCGACCGCGGCCGTGCCCGCGGGTCCCGCGTGGGCCCGTCGGCCGAACAACCTGGCGAAGGCGGTCACGGCCGAGCTCGTGGAGCGCGTCGTCCGGGGCGTCCACCCGCCGGGGACCGCCCTGCCCCCCGAGCCCGTCCTGTGCGGGATGTTCTCGGTGAGCCGGACCGTGGTCCGGGAGGCGGTGAAGGTCCTCCAGGAGAAGGGCCTGGTCCAGGTGCGGCAGGGGGCCGGGACGACGGTCAACCCGGTCGTGGCCTGGAACATGCTCGACGAGAT
The DNA here is from genome assembly GCF_057122925.1 of Umezawaea sp. Lineage (NCBI taxonomy): Bacteria > Bacillati > Actinomycetota > Actinomycetes > Pseudonocardiales > Pseudonocardiaceae > Umezawaea > Umezawaea sp. The sequence goes on from NZ_DBNGPQ010000057.1 coordinate 158,487, forward strand.
GGTCCTCGCCGCCACCATCGCCGAGGACGAGAGCCTGGCGATCCTGGACGACCTCGTCGTGACGCGGCGGCTGCTGGAGTCCGACATGGCGCAGGTCGCCGCGCGGACGGCCGACGGCGCCACCCTCGACCAGCTGCGGGCGCTGGTGGACCGGATGGACGGCCTCGTCCACGACCCCGTGGCCTACCGGGAGCAGGACCGGGCCTTCCACGACACGGTCATGCGGGCGTCGGGCAACCGCATCGCCCGCGGCGTGATCCGCGCGCTGGAGAGCCAGGTCGCCACCGAGGCGGGCTACGTGGGCGTGAGCGGGCGCGACCTGTGCGAGGCGTCCAACCGGGGGCACCGCCGCGTCTACGAGCGCATCGCCGCGGGTGACGGGGTGGGCGCCGCCGGGGCCATGTTCACCCACATCACCGAGGCGTGGCTCGTGCGCCGGGCCGCCGCCGGGGATCCCGGCCGGTTGCAGCGCTGAAACCGCCGTTGGGCTCGACGAATGGGTGGCGCGGGCCGAGGGGAAATGACCCGGCTATGTGAAACGTTTTATTGGCAGACGTGTGAACGGTGATTCGGCGCCGTTTCCCGCGGGCCGGTCGGTGTTAACATCAGGTTTCTCAACGGGTGTCCTGCCGGGTGCCTATGTCCGTTGATTCGGTTTGATCGCCGTCGAGACGGAGGATGTGCGGTGGGACGACAGCGCGTGACGCTGGCCGACGTGGCCAAGGCGAGTGGTGTTTCCCCCACGACCGCGTCACTGGTGTTGACCGGCAGGGGCAGGGCCCTGCGCATCTCGCACGCCGCGGAGCGCCGGGTGCGGGATGCCGCCCAGGAGTTGGGGTACCGGCGCCACGCGGTCGCCGACGGCCCGCGCGGGGCGCGCACGCGGACCGTCGGTCTGATCACCGACTTCGTCGTGTCGTCCCTGCTGGCGGGCGACATGGTGCGGGGTGCGGCGGAGGCGGCCGGTGGGCGCGGGTGCGTGCTCTTCACCGGCGAGAGCGGCGGTGACCCCGAGGTCGAGCGGTCGCTGGTCGAGGCCATGCGCGACCACCGGGTCGACGGCATCGTGTTCGCGAGCATGTTCACCAGACGGGTGATCGTGCCCAAGGGGTTGGAGGACGGCCCCGCCGTGCTCCTGAACGCCCTGCCGGTCGGCCGTTCGTCGCTGCCGTCGGTGCTGCCCGACGAGGTGCAGGCCGGTCGGGCCGCGGCCCGCGTGCTCGTCGAGGCCGGGCACCGCGAGGGCATCCACCTGATCGGCGCTGGTCCCGAACTGCACCGGGTGCCCGCGCGCAGCATCGCCGCCGTGGAGCGGCTCGTCGGCATCCACGAGGTGTTCGCCCGCGCGGGCGTCACCGTGGCGGGCGGTCGCCCGTGCGGGGACTGGAGCCCCGACAACGGCTACGACGCCACCCGCGAGCTGCTGCGCCGCGGCAGGCCCTCGGCCCTGCTCTGCTTCAACGACCGCCTGGCCTTCGGGGCCTACCAGGCTCTCGCGGACGCCGCCCTGTCCGTACCGGACGACGTGGCCGTGATGTCGTTCGACGACCACCCGATCGCCTCGTGGCTGCGCCCTCGGCTGACGACCGTCGTGCTCCCGCACCACCGGCTCGGCGCCACGGCCGTCGAGGTCCTGTTCGCCGCGGCCGAGCGGCGTGGTCGGCTCGCGGAGACCGCCGCGGTCCACCGCGTTCCGATGCCGGTCCGGACGGGCGGCTCGGTGAAGGCGGTGACCGCCCCGCTGGTCCACCTCGGTCATCGGGACTGCGCACGTTCACACCTCTCATGATCGTTACAGCAGGTCTTGCTGGCCTGAAACGAAGGTAGCTAAAGTGAACGCTCACATTTAGCTTTGACGCCTTCCGCCGGGCGTCGATAGATTGCTCATCAGGGCCGCCGTGACGACCCCTGCCCCATCCGAGCGCGGTCGCGCTCGTGATCCCGTCGCGGCGTCCACCACGACCCACTCCACCCGCTGAACCACGGGGGTGAGCACCGCGGACGTCCCCGGCGTCCGCGGTGTCCCCGCCGTGCCCGGAAGGAGACGCCCGTGCCGCGCAGAAGAACGGTTCACCTCGTGATCGCCGCGGTGGTGGCCGCACTCCTCACCGCTCTTCCCCAACCGTCGGCCGCCGCCCCCGGCAGCCCCGCCCTGACCCCGCCGCTGGGGTGGAACAGCTGGAACAGCTTCGGCTGCGGCGTCACCGAGGCGCAGGTGCGCCAGGCAGCGGACGCGATGGTGTCCTCGGGGATGCGCGACGCCGGCTACCAGTACGTCGTCGTGGACGACTGCTGGTTCGACCCCCAGCGCGACTCGGCGGGCAACCTCCGGGCCCACCCGACCAAGTTCGCGTCCGGCATGAAGGCGCTGGGCGACTACATCCACGCCCGCGGCCTGAAGTTCGGCATCTACCAGGTGCCGAACGAGCGCACCTGCGCCCAGGGCACGGGCGCGCACCCCGGCTCGACCGGCAGCAAGGGGCACGAGGTCCAGGACGCCCGGTCGTTCGCCTCCTGGGGCGTCGACTACGTGAAGTACGACTGGTGCTCGTCGGCGGGCACGCGGGACGAGCAGGTCGCCCGCTTCTCGATCATGCGCGACGCCCTGCGCGCGACCGGCCGCCCGATCGTCTACAGCATCAACCCCAACAGCTTCCACGCCATCACCGGCGACAAGTACGACTGGGGCCAGGTCGCGGACCTGTGGCGCACCACCGAGGACCTGCTCGACATCTGGCAGAACGGCAACACCAACAGCTACCCGATGGGCGTCGGCAACGTCCTGGACGTGACGGCTCCGCTGGCCGCCCAGTCGGGGCCCGGCCACTGGAACGACCCGGACATGCTCGTCGTCGGCCGCCCCGGCCTGACGCTCACCGAGTCGCGGTCGCACTTCGCGCTGTGGGCGCTGCTGGCCGCACCCCTCATGGCGGGCAACGACATCCGCACCATGTCCGCCGACATCAGCCAGGTCCTGCGCAACCCCCGCCTGCTCGCGGTGAACCAGGACCCGCTCGGCGCGGGCGGTCGACGGGTCCGCGACGACGGCGCCACCGAGGTGTTCGCCAAGCCCCTGTCCGACGGATCGGTCGCCGTCGGCCTGTTCAACCGGGGCGGCTCCACCGCGACGATCTCCACGACCGCCGCGCAGATCGGCCTGGGCGGCAGCGCGTTCACCCTGCTCGACCTGTGGACGGGCGGCACGTCCAGCACGTCCGGCACGATCTCGGCGAGCGTCCCCGCGCACGGCGTGAGCGCGTTCCGGGTGTCCGGCGGCAGCCCGCTGGCGAACACGACCTCGCGCCTGCGCGGCGTCGGGTCGAACCGGTGCGTGGACGTCGACAACGCCTCCACCGCCGCGGGCGCGGCCACGCTCATCTGGGACTGCCACACCGCGGCGAACCAGCTCTGGACGACGTGGGCGGGCGGTGAGGTCCGGGTGTTCGGCGACCGGTGCCTCGACGCCTACGACCAGGGCACCACCAACGGCACGCGGGTGATCACGTGGTCCTGCAACGGCCAGGACAACCAGAGGTGGACCCTCGGCTCCGACGGCTCCCTGCGCAACACCCGCGCGGGCCTGTGCCTCGACGTCGAGCAGGCCGCCACCGCCAACGGGTCGCGGCTGGTCCTGTGGACGTGCAACGGCCAGGCCAACCAGCGGTGGACCCGCGTCTAGCGATCGTCGGAAGGACGGCAGATGTCTCGTCAACGCCAGTGGACGCTGGGACTGGTCGCGGTCGTGGCCCTGGTGGGCGGTGGGATCACCGCGATCCCACCCGCGCAGGCCTCACCCGACTGCTCGGCGTCCCGCACCGCGTCCCCCGCGTGCGCCACGGGACCGAGGGCCTCGACGTTCACGAACCCCGTGCTGTGGCAGGACTTCGCGGACATCGACATCATCCGCGTGGACGACACCTACTACTACTCCGCGTCCACGATGCACTACTCGCCGGGCGCGCCGGTGCTGCGCTCCTACGACCTGGTCAACTGGGAGTTCGCGGGCCACTCGGTGCCCAGGCTGGACTTCGGCTCGAAGTACGACCTGAGCGGGTCGCGCGCCTACGTCAACGGGATCTGGGCGTCGTTCCTCAGCCACCGCAAGAGCAACAGGACGTTCTACTGGGGCGGCTGCGTCGACTTCGCCAAGACCCACATCTACACCGCGACCGCCGTGGACGGGCAGTGGTCCCGCCACACCACGATCGACAAGTGCTACTACGACGCGGGGATGCTGGTCGACGACAACGACACGATGTACGTCGCCTACGGCAACACGACCATCAGCGTCGCCCAGCTCTCGGCGGACGGGAAGTCCGAGGTCCGGTCGCAGCAGGTGTTCCAGACGCCGTCGAACATCGGCACCCTGGAGGGCGCGCGGTTCTACAAGCGCGGCGGCAGCTACTACATCTGGCTGACCAGACCGGCCAACGGCCAGTACGTCCTCAAGGCGTCCAGCCCGTTCGGCCCCTACACCGTGCAGCAGGTGCTGCTGAACATGCCGACGCCCATCCCCGGCGGCGGCGTGCCGCACCAGGGCGGCCTGGTGCAGACGCAGAACGGCGACTGGTACTACCTGGCCTTCGTCGACGCCTACCCCGGCGGACGCGTGCCGGTGCTCGCGCCGATCACCTGGACCTCGGACGGCTGGCCGCGCATCACCACCGTCAACGGCGGCTGGGGCGCGACCTACCCGGTGCCGAACCTGCCCGCCCCTCCCCGGCAGGTGAAACCGATGATCGGCGTGGACACCTTCACCGGCTCCGCGCTGGGCCCCCAGTGGGAGTGGAACCACAACCCCGACACGAGCAGGTACAGCGTCGGCAACGGCCTGCGCCTGTCCACCGCGACCGTCACCAACGACCTCTACTCCGCCCGCAACACCCTGACCCACCGCATCCAGGGCCCGACCTCCACCGCCACCGTCGCCCTCGACCTCTCGGCGGTGCGCGACGGCGACCGCACCGGTCTGGCGGTGCTGCGCGACTCGTCGGCGTGGATCGGCGTCAAGCGCGACAACGGGCGCAACCGGGTCGTCATGGTCAACGGCCTGACGATGGACTCCAGCTGGCGGACCACCGGAACGGGCACGGAGGTGGCGAGCGCCGACCTGCCCGGCACACGGGTCTGGTTGCGCGCCAACGCCGACATCCGCCCCGGCTCCGGCAGGCAGGCCAGGTTCTCCTACAGCACCGACGGCGTGAACTTCACCCCGCTCGGCCCCGGCTTCACCCTCAACAACGCCTGGCAGTTCTTCATGGGCTACCGCTTCGGCGTCTTCAACCACGCCACCCAGGCCCTCGGCGGCACCGTCACCGTCCAGCGCTTCGAACTGTCGACGCCCTAGGAACGGAAGGAGCTCCCCGATGACGAGGAAGAAATCCCTGTGGGCGGCCGCGGTGTCGCTGGTGCTGGCCGCGGCCGGGTTGGCCGCGACCGGAACCCTCGCCGACACCGGGGCGAGCGCCGCGGTCGGCGCCACCGCGGCCACGGCCGGGTGCGGCAAGGCCCCCGGTCTGGCGAGCGGCACGCACACGCTCCAGAGCGGCGGCAAGAACCGGACCTTCATCCTGCGGGTCCCCGCGAACTACGACAGCGCCCGTCAGTACCGGGTGATCTTCGCCTTCCACTGGTGGGGCGGCACGGCCAACGACGTCGCCTCCGGCGGGACCAGCGGCACGCCGTGGGCCTACTACGGGCAGCAGGAGCAGTCCGACAACAGCGCCATCCTCGTGGCGCCGCAGGGCATCGACAACGCGTGGCCCAACAACGGCGGCGAGGACGTCGCCTTCGTCGACGCCATGGTCGGCCGGATCGACGCCGCCCTCTGCGTCGACACCACGCAGCGGTTCGCGACGGGGTTCAGCTACGGCGGCGGCATGAGCTACGCCCTCGCCTGCGGTCGGTCCTCCGTCTTCCGCGCCGTGGCGGTGTTCTCCGGCGCGCAGCTCAGCGGCTGCGACGGCGGGTCGCAGCCCGTGGCCTACCTCGGCATCCACGGCATCAGCGACTCGGTGCTGAACATCTCGCAGGGCCGGGCGCTGCGCGACCGGTTCGTGCGGAACAACGGCTGCACGGCCCAGAACCCGCGCGAACCCGCCGCGGGCAGCCTGACCCACATCACCACCGCGTACTCGGGCTGCCGGGCAGGCTACCCGGTGGTGTGGGCCGCGTTCGACGGCGGGCACCTGCCGGGCGCGGTGGACGGCTGCAACTGCGAGAGCGGCGTCCGGACCTGGACCAAGGGCGAGGTGTGGAAGTTCTTCTCCCAGTTCCAGGGCACCCCGCCGACCACGACGACCACGACCACGACCACCACGACGACGACGACCGTTCCGGGAGCGTCGCAGTGCCGGGTCGCCTACTCGGTCAACTCCTGGGCGGGCGGCCTGACCTCGGAGATCACCATCACCAACACCGGCACGTCGCCGTACTCGGGCTGGTCGCTGGTGTTCACGCTGCCGAGCGGCCAGACGATCACCTCCGGCTGGAACGCCTCCTACTCGCCGACGTCCGGTCAGGTGACCGCGAGGAACGCCTCCTACAACGCGGAGGTGGCGCCGAACGCGTCGGTCGGCATCGGCTTCCAGGCGACCCACTCCGGCGACGCGGGCGAACCGACCTCCTTCACGCTCAACGGCGCGACCTGCACGACCGCCTGACGATCCACCCCGAAGCCGAGGTCCCCTGCCGGGTCCACGTCCTCGCCCATCCCCGAAAGGACACCCGATGATGCGGAGAAGGCAGGTCGCCGCGGCGGGCGCGCTCTCCAGCGCGCTCCTGGCCTCGGTCGCGGCACTGGCGGTCGGCGGCACGGCCGTCGGCGCGGCGGACTCGGCGTTCTACGTCGACCCGTCCAGCTCCAGCGCGAAGTGGGTCGCCGCCAACCCCGGCGACTCGCGGGCGCCGGTCATCCGCGACCGGATCGCGTCGGTGCCGCAGGCGCGGTGGTTCACCACCACCAACACCTCGGCGATCCGCTCGGAGATCAGCTCCTTCGTGGGGGCGGCGGCCTCGGCGGGGAAGATCCCGATCCTGGTCGTCTACAACATCCCCAACCGCGACTGCGGCGGGGCCAGCGGCGGTGGCGCGCCCTCCCACTCGGCCTACCGGGCCTGGGTGGACGAGGTCGCGGCGGGACTGGCGGGCCGACCGGCGGCGATCGTGCTCGAACCCGACGTGCTGCCGATCATGAGCAACTGCCAGAACGCGGACCAGCAGAACCAGACGAAGGCGTCGCTCTCCTACGCGGGCCGGAAGCTCAAGTCCGGTTCCTCGCAGGCCAAGGTGTACCTGGACATCGGCAACTCCGCCTGGCTGAGCCCGTCGGAGGCCGCTGCCAGGTTGCGTTCGGCGGACGTCTCCGGCAGCGCCGACGGCATCTCCACCAACGTGTCCAACTACCGCACCACCGCCGACGAGGTCGCCTACGCCAAGGCCGTGCTGGGCGCGGTCGGCGACGGCAGGCTCAAGGCGGTGGTGGACACGAGCCGCAACGGCAACGGTCCGCTGGGCGAGGAGTGGTGCGACCCGGCGGGTCGCGCGATCGGCACGCCCAGCACGACGAACACCGGTGACTCCAGGATCGACGCCTTCCTGTGGGTCAAGCTGCCGGGCGAGGCGGACGGCTGCATCGCCCCGGCGGGCCAGTTCGTGCCGCAGCGCGCGTACGACCTGGCGGTGGCGGCGGGTCCCACGACGACGACCACGACCACGACGACCGGGAACAACCCCGGTGGCGGCTGCACGGTCGCCCACCGGGTGGTCAGCCAGTGGTCCGGCGGGTACTCCGGCGAGGTCGTCATCACGAACCGGGGACCGTCGATCACCGGGTGGACGCTCTCGTTCTCCGCGCCGGGCGTGACCGTCACGCAGGGGTGGAACGGGACGTGGACCGACACCGGGGACGTGGTCCGGGTCGAGAACGCGTCGTGGAACGGCGCGCTCGCGTCCGGTGGTCAGGCGACCGTCGGGTACAACGCGAACCACGGCGGGGGAACGCCGCCGTTCAGCGCGGCGACGCTGAACGGCACCGCGTGCTCGTGACCCCTCGACCGGTTCCCCGTCCCGACCCTCGCCGGGACGGGGAACCGCCGACCGCACCCGTCGGCGCCGTCGGGGAGCCGGTCAGCCGGTGACGGTGAGGTCGGCGTCGTTGAGGTCGAAGAAGACGTTGCCGAGCGCCTCGACCCTGATCCGGCCCTTGGTGGTGGCGACCCTCGGCAGCGTCACGGTCTCCGACCCGTCGTTGCGCGTCCGGTGGGTGAGCACGTGCGGGAAGGTCCGTCCGCCGTCGGTGGAGAAGGTGATCCGCACGGCGGTCGTGCCGACCGGGGCCGCGGTCGTCCCGGCCACGTCCCAGGTGACCGGCTGCCGCGAGCCACCCCGGTGGGAGGAGGTGGAGGCGTGCGAGGTCACCAGGAACGGGCCCGCGTCCGGCGCGACCACCAGTGCGGTGTCGGCCGTCCCGATCCCGCCGCCGCCCGGCCTGCCGTCGCGGGCGGTGAGTCTGAAGTGCAGGGTGCGCGAGCCGTCCACGCCCACCCAGTCCGCGGTGGGCAGGAACTCCGAGTAGCAGTCGACGACGTCGGCGGGCACGTTCGTGCCGCCACCGGTCTCCGGCGCCGGGGGCGGCGGGGCGGTCGGGCACCGGCCCGTCACGGCGTTGGTGTTGCCCGCGGCGACCTGCGCGAGGTCGGGGAAGACCCTCGTCGGGTCGGTGGTCGCGCTGTTCTGGCCGGGGGAGCGGTACTCCAGCGCGTCCTCGTCGCTGACGACCGCGGCCGTGCCGAACACGCGGAACAGCGGCCCGTCGGTCTTCGCGTTGTCCACCAACGGGGTTCCGGTCTCGCCACCGGGGTCGTCCTGCTCCCACAGGTAGGTCACCGGGTCGCCGTCGGGGTCGGAGGCCCTGCCGGTCAACGAGAACGGCGTGCGCGCCGGGATCGTG
>NZ_DBNGPQ010000058.1:0-13793 GCF_057122925.1 Umezawaea sp.
GAGGGTAGGCCGTCCAGGTGGCGGTGCGCGCCGAAACGGGGCCGGCCTACCGTGCTCCCCGTGGAGGGACTGGCGAACCTGGCCGGGCTGCTGGCGGACCGCACCAGGGCCGCGTTCTGCGTGGCCCTGCTGGACGGCCGCGCGTGGACGGCGGGCGAACTGGCGGCGCACGTCGACGTGGCCCCGTCCACGGCGAGCGAGCACCTGAGCCGCCTGGTGGAGGGTGGCCTGCTGGTGGAGCGCAGGCAGGGCCGCCACCGCTACCTGCGGCTGGCGGACCAGCGCGTGGCCCAGCTGCTGGAGGACCTGGTGGCCCACGTCGAACCGGCGGCGCCCGCGCGCACGCTGCGCTCCACCACGGCGTCGGCCGCGCTGGCCAGGGGCCGCACCTGCTACGACCACCTCGCCGGACGGCTCGGCGTGGCGATCACCGACGCCATGGCCGCGAAGGGCTACCTGGCCAGGACGGACGGATTCACCGTCACCGAGGCGGGCGTGGCGTGGCTGACCGGCCCGCTGGCCGCCGACCCGACCGCGCTCCGCACGGCCAAGCGCCCCCTGAGCCGCCCCTGCCTGGACTGGACGGAACGGCGGACGCACCTGGCGGGCACGGCGGGCGCGCACCTGTGCGCCCACTTCCAGGCACAGGGGTGGGTCCGCCGCACCGGCACCACCAGGGCGGTGCGCGTGACCCCGGCCGGTGCGGTGGCCCTGCGGGAACTGCTGGACCTGGACCCGGCGCACCTCGGGTGAGGAAGGATCGGCCCGTGACAAGCCGAACGTTCCGGAGCGCCGCCGTCGCGGTCGTCCTGCTGGTGCTCGTCGTGGTCGCCAGCCTGAAGGTGCTGCCGCCGCTGTTCTACCCCGACCTGACGGACGCGGAGCTGCGGGGCGTCGCGGGCGCCGAGGTCCGCGTCCAGCTCCAGCAGGCGCAGGGGCAGTTGCAGAACAACGTCCGCTCGGCACTGCTCCAGCTGACCGCGGGGCTGCTGGTCGTCATCGGCGCGGCGGCGACGTGGTGGCAGGTGCAGGTCAACCGGGAGGGCCAGCTGACCGACCGCCTCACCCGCGCCGTCGAGCAGATCGGCAGCGCCAACGCCGACGTCCGCATCGGCGGGATCTACGCGCTCAAGCGCATCGCCGAGAACTCGCCGGCCGACCGCGACACCGTCCAGTTCATCCTGGGGGCGTTCATCCGCAACAACTCGCCGCGCGGGGACGACGCGGGCGACGGCGAGCTCCCGGAGGAGCGGCGGTGGCTGCTCGTCGACCACCCCGACATCCAGACGGCCGTCGAGGTGCTCGCGCAGCGGATCTCGTTCCCCCGCCACCGGGCCGACCGGCCGAGCACCCGCCGGAGGTTCCCGGACGACACGAAGCTCTACCTGTCGCGGGTGAACCTGCGCGGCGTGCAGGTCCACCGGGGCGGGCTGATCAACACCCAGCTCCGGCACAGCGACCTCGCCCACTCGTGGATGCGGGGCACGGTGCTGGACGGCAGCGACCTGAAGTCGGCCGACCTGCGCGGGAGCTTCCTGCGCGAGACCAGTTTCGTCGACACCAACCTGGCCCTCGCGCGCCTGTCCGGCTCCGACCTGCGGGAAGCCGACCTCCGCCGCGCCGACCTGCGGGGGGCCGACCTCCGCGACGCGGACCTGACCGGCGCGCGGCTGGAGGGCGCGCTGGCCGACGCCACGACCTCGTGGCCCGCCGACGTCGACGCCGAGCACCTGGCGCGGGCGGGCGTCAGCGTGACCGGGGCACCGGCGTAGGCGAGTACCGTGACCGGCGGTCGGGGGCGCACAGCGGGCGCTCCCGACCGCCGGGACCGCTAGAGCAGCCGCCCGCTCCAGTGGGCCAGCCACTCGTCGTTCACGACGTCCACCAGCACGCAGGTGATGTTGTCCGGTCCGCCCGCCTCGTTGGCCAGCGCGATCAGCTTGACCACCACCTCGTCCCGGTCCTCGGTCCCCGCGAGGACCTCCAGGATCGCCTCGGGCGGCACGACGTCCGACAGCCCGTCGGAGCACAGCAGGTAGCGGTCGTTGACCTGCGCCTCGTGCAGGAACACGTCGGGCTCGGGCGAGTTCCCCGCCTGCAACGCCCTCATCAGCATCGAGCGGCGGGGGTGCAGCGCGGCCTGCTCGGCGGGCATCCGCCCCTCGTCCACCAGCGCCTGCACCATCGTGTGGTCCCGCGTGACCTGCTGGATCTCGCCGTCCCGCACGAGGTAGCACCGCGAGTCGCCGATGTGGGCGACGGCGAACTTGGTGCCGTCGACCCAGAGCAGGGCGGTCAGCGTGGTGCCCATGCCGCGCATCCGGAGGTCCTGCTCGGCCATGTCGGTGAGCCGCAGCGCGACCTCGTCCATCATCGCGGTCAGGGCGGGCACGGGGTCGCCGCTGACGTCGTGGTGGGCCAGCACGTCGATGGCCGTGGCGCTCGCGATCTCGCCGAACGCGTGCCCGCCCATGCCGTCGGCGACGGCGAACAGCGGCGGCTCGGCGTAGGCGGAATCCTCGTTCAGCTCGCGGCGGAGCCCTGGATGGGTGCCAACGGCGTGGGCGAGCCGGTTGTGCGTCATGACAACAGTGAAACATTGGTTGATTCGGTTCACAAGCAGAACCACTGTGCATCGGTTGTGAACTAGTGTGTATGGCATGGACCAGGACGCCACCGTGAGCGCGGGCGACATCGCCCGCCTCGTCGACGTGGGGCGTGCTGCCGTGAGCAACTGGCGTCGTCGGCACGAGGACTTCCCGCAGCCCGTCGGCGGTACGGCGTCCAGCCCGCTGTTCTCCCTCGACGAGGTCGAGGACTGGCTGAGGCGCAACGGGAAGCGCGTCGACGTGTCCCCCGTGGAGCGGGCGTGGCAGTGGCTGCGCGGCGCGGGCGACGACCTGGGCCTGGGCGACCGGGTGGCCGAGGCGGGCGCGGACCTGCTGTCGGAGAACGGCGGCAGGTTGGCGCCCCTGGCGGCCGAACGCGGGCCGCTGGCGGCGTTCGAGTTCCTCTGCGCGCGCTACCTGGAGGCGCACTCCCGCCAGCTCGACGCGACCCCCGCGGACGTGGCGGCGCTGCTGGTGCGGCTGACCGGGCCGGACGGCGGCACGCTGTACGACCCGGCGTGCGGCCTCGGCACGATGCTCGTGGACACGCCCGCCGCGCGCGTGCTCGGGCAGGAGATCGACGAGACCACGGCGACCATCGCCGCCCACCGGTTGCGACTTCGCTCACAGCCCGGCGAGATCACCGTCGGGGACGCCCTGCGGCAGGACGGTTTCGCGGGTGAGCTGGCCGACGCGGTCGTGTGCGACCCGCCGTTCACCGAGCGCGCGTGGGGCTACGACGAGCTGGCGGGCGACGCGCGCTGGGAGTACGGCCTGCCGCCGCGCGGCGAGTCGGAGCTGGCGTGGGTGCAGCACTGCCTGAGCCACGCGAAGCCCGGCGCGCTGGTGGCGATCCTGATGCCGACGGCGGCGGCGAGCCGCAGGCCGGGCAGGCGGATCAGGGCGAACCTGCTGCGCGCGGGCGCGCTCAGGGCGGTCGTGACGCTGCCCGGCGGGCCGGACCTGTGGCTGCTGCGGCGTCCCGACGCGGGCGACCGCACGCCTTCGCACGTGCTGCTGACCGAGGTGGACGACCTGTCCGCTGTGGACCGTCGGTGGGCGGCGTTCCAGACCGACCCGGCGGGCGGGCACTCCGTGCCGATCGTGGAGCTGCTGGACGAGGACGTGGACCTGAGCCCGGCCGTGCAGTCGTTGCGGCGCAGCGGCGGCGAGGACACGCACCTCGCGTTCGTGGAGGCGCTCACGGCGCTGACCAAGACGGTGCTGCCGACGCCGGAGCTGGACAAGGCGTCGCGGCAGGCGCCGCCGATGACGACGATCGGCGAGCTGGCCAAGGCCGGGCTGCTGACGATGAAGCACGCGGGCGCGAAGCTCACGACCGGCAACGGCGAACTGCCGGTGCTGACCGCGGACGACCTGGCGGCGGGCGTGGAGCCGTCGGAGCGCACGGCCCCCGACCCCGACCTGGTCGAGGTGGAGCCGGGCGACGTGGTGGCGTCGCCGATGGGCACGGCGCGGGTCGTCGGCTGCCACGCCGTCCTCGGGCCGTACCTGGCGGTCTACCGGGTCGATCCGGGCAGGCTGGACCCGTACTTCCTCGCGGGCGTGCTGCGCGCGGCGGCGTCGCGGGCGCACCAGGGTTCGAGCCGGGTCGACGCCCGCCGCACGCAGGTGCCGCGGCTGCCGCTCGCCGAACAGCAGGCCTACGGACGCGCGTTCCGGCAGTTGGGCACACTGGAGGACGCCCTGCGCGAGACGGCGGCGCTGGGGGAGAGCGTGATCCGGCTAGGCTTCGGCGGCCTGGTGGACGGTCACCTCCGACCGAGGGACTAGCACGGACGGGAGGCCGGATGCTCATCGCCGACAGGTACGAGCTGGACGACCTGCCGCTCGGCCAGGGCGGGATGGGTGCGGTGCACGGCGGTTACGACCGCCACCTGGACCGCCGGGTCGCGGTGAAGTTCCTGCAACTGCCCGGCAGGCGCGACGAGGAGATGGAGCACCGCTTCACCCGCGAGGCCCGCATCCTGGCGAAGCTGGAGCACGCGGGCGCGCCGGTCCTCTACGACTTCGGCGTCTTCGAGTACCGGATGTACCAGGTGATGCAGTTCATCGACGGCGTCACCGTCGCCGACCTGGTGGGCGAGCACGGGCCGCTGCCGGTGCCGTGGGCCGCGTCGATCGCCGCGCAGGCGTGCGCCGTGCTGGCCGCCGCGCACAGCCTGTCGATCTGCCACCGCGACCTGAAGCCGACGAACCTGATGCTGTGCCCGGACGGCAGCGTGAAGGTGCTGGACTTCGGGCTGGCGGTGCTGCGCGAGTCCGACGTGGCCCAGTTCACCCGGTGGGGTCAGATGCTCGGCACCCCGGCGTACATGGCGCCGGAGCAGATCCAGCGCGGCAACGCCGAACCGCGCAGCGACCTGTACGCGCTGGGGTGCGTGCTGCACGAGATGCTGACGGGCAGGCAGCTCTTCACCGGCGACACGGCGTACACGGTGTTCGACAAGCAGGTGAAGCAGCGGCCGTCGTCCGTGCCGAGGATCCCGGTGGCGCTGGACGAGCTGTTGCAGGACATGCTGGAGAAGGACCCGGAGCGCAGGCCCGCCGACGCGACGACGCTGTTCGAGCGCCTGCTGCCGTTCGCCGTGGACCTGCCGATGCTGCCCGGTTTCCTGACCCCGTCGACGACCCCCAGCCCGGACCGCATGTACGCCCGCGCGGTCGGCCGGGTGCTGGAGGACTAGTCCGGCAGGACGGTGGCGCCCGCGCGGGCCACGATCTCCTGCAACGCCGCGACGTGCCCGTCGAACGCCGCGCGGCCCGCCTCGGTGAGCCGCGCGGAGGTGCGCGGCCGCTTGCCGACGAAGTGCTTGCGGATCTCGACGTACCCCGCGTCCTCCAGCGTGGTGAGCTGCTTCGACAGCGCCGAGTCCGACGTCCCCACGGTGTCGCGGAGGAACTTGAAGTCCGCCCACTCCGCCGCGGCCAGCAGCGAGACGATCGACAGGCGGGTGGGCGCGTGGACCAGGTCGTCGAACTTCGGTTCCGTCACCGGGCTCCCCTCGCGGCGCGGTCCAGCATCGTGGTCCGCAGCCTCCGCGTGAGGAACGGCTCGCCGCCGATCATGAGGGCGGCGCACACGACTCCGCTCAGCGTGGCCGAGTGGGGCACGTCGAGCGCGTTCAGCGAGAAGGACGCGAGCGTCGTCACGACCAGCACCCCGAGCGTGAAGCCGAGGATCATCAGGACACCCGCGCCGCCGAGGAGCGTGCCGCGCGGCTGGGCGCGGCGCACGCCGCGGAGCGCCACGGCGCCCACCGCGGCGCAGTTGCCGAGCACGAACGCGGTGGTGCCGATGCCGAGCGCCCGGCCGTCGCCGGTCTCGACGACGGCCGAGAAACCGACGACCAGCAGGCCGATCGCCCACCAGAACCACTTCGGGATCAGCGCCCGCTCGATGACCTGCCCCTGTCGTTGCCGGATCTCCGCGAGCGCGTCGGCGGCCTCACGGGGTGGGGGTTGCTGGTGCATGACGCCTCCTGGGCTCGTCGGGTACGAGACCAGGATGCCGGCTACTTTCCCGTTTGGAAAGTACTTTCCTTCACTACGGTCCGCGCTGGCTGTAGAACTCGCTCAGCACGAGCATCGCGGCCCCGGCGGCGACCAGGTCGTCACCCAGCGGGCTGACGCTGATCTCGACCTCCAGCCAGTCCGAGCGGGGCACCTGGTCGCGCACGACCTCGCGGATCGCGTCGGCGTAGAAGTCCGGCGCGCCCTGCACGACCCGGCCGCCGAGGACCACGTGGTCGAGGTCGAGCAGCTGCACGAGCCCCGCGACGGCCATGCCGAGCACGGCCACCGCACCCTTGAGGTCGCCCGCGGCGACGGCGAGGTTGTGCACGATCTCCACGCAGCCGGACCGCCCGCACGCGCAGCGCGGACCCCCGAGCTGGATGGTCGTGTGCCCGTACTCCCCCGCGTTCGTGCGCGCCCCCCGGTGCACCTGCCCGTCGAGCAGGAGCCCGACGCCGACACCCGTGCCGACGATCACCAGGGCGGCGTGCCGGAGTTCGTCGCCGCGCCGCCACGACTCGGCGATCATGGCGGTGTTGGTGTCCTTGTCGACCACGACCGGCAGGCCCAGCCGGTCGGCGGCGAGGTCGCGCAGCGGCACGTCGTGCCAGCCGACCAGGCCGGTGGCGTCGTGCACCACGCCGTCGCGGTGGTCCAGCGGGCCGACGAAGCCGATGCCCACGCCGAGCAGCCGCTCGTCGGACACGTCGTTGCGGGAGCGGAGCACCTCGACCAGGTTCGCCAGCTCCTCCACGAACACGGCGGGCCCGAAGTCGCGGGGCAGGGCGGTGACCGTGCGGTCCACGACCGCGCCGGACAGGTCCGCCAGCACCACGCGCAGTTCGTCGCGCTCGACGGCGGCACCCAGCGCTAGCCTGCTGGAGGACACGAGGCGGACCAGCGTGCGGGGTTTGCCGACGCCGACGTTGCGCCGTCCGGAGTCGACGAGGAGACCGTCGGCGATGAGCCTGCTGACGATCTTGGACACCGCTTGGGGGGTCAACCCGCTCTGCTCGGCCAGTTCGACCCTGGTCATGGGTTCGCCACGGCGAGCGAGCCCGAGCACCACCGCGTCGTTGTACCCACGCAGGAACCGCAAGTTCGCCACGGCGCCATGATCGCATGAGTCGTCCGTTTTGGCTGGCGATTACACCACAGCGTTGCTTTAATACTCCACATGGCAGATGACCTCCGCACCGGCTTGATCGGGTACGGGATCGCCGGCCGCGTCTTCCACGCGCCGCTGATCGCCTCCACCCCCGGCCTCGCGCTCTCCGCGATCGTGACCACCAACGCCGAACGCCGCGAGCGGGCGAGCGCCGCGCACCCGGACGTCGAGCTGCTCGACACCGCGGACGACCTGCTGGCGTCCGGTGTCGACCTCGTCGTGATCGGCACCCCGAACAAGACCCACGTCGACCTCGCGCTCGCCGCGATCGACCGGGGCATCGCGGTCGTCGTGGACAAGCCGTTCGCCCCGACCGCCGCGCAGGCGCGGCGCGTCGTCGAGGCGGCGAAGGCGAAGGGCGTGCCGCTCACCGTCTTCCAGAACCGCAGGTGGGACAGCGACTTCCGGACCGTGCGGGAGGTCGTGGCCAGCGGGAGGCTGGGCACCCTCGCCCGGTTCGAGTCGCGCTACGAGCGCTGGATCCCGGAGATCTGGGACAACTGGCGCGAGTTCGGCGACCCCGAGGAAGCGGGCGGGCTGCTCTACGACCTCGGCGCGCACCTCGTCGACCAGGCCCTCCAGCTCAACGGGCCGGTCCGCAGCGTGTACGCCGAGCTGAACCGCCGCCGTCCCGGCGCGCTCGTGGACGACGACGTGTTCGTCGCCCTCACGCACACCAACGGCGTCCGCTCGCACCTGTGGGCCAGCGCCGCGGCGGCGAACAACGGCCCGCGCTTCCGCCTGCTCGGCGACCGGGCCGCGTTCACCAGCCACGGCATGGACGGCCAGGAGGACGCGCTGCTCGACGGCCTGCGGCCCGGCGACCAGGGCTGGGGCGTCGAGCCGGAGTCCGCGTGGGGCTCGATCGGTCTGCTGGACGACACCGAGTCGGTGCCCAGCGAGGACGGCGCCTACCAGGAGTTCTACGTCCAGCTGGTGGCCGCGTTGCGCGACGGCGGGCCGCTGCCCGTCGACCCGGAGTCGGCCATCGCCGCGCTGGAGATCATCGAGGACGCGTTCGAGTCCGCGAACACGGGACAGGTGGTGGCGGTATGAGCGCGGAACTGCTGGCCGAGCTGGCGGCGCAGGAGGAGCGGCTCCGGTTCACCCGCTTCGACAACGACACGGCGCTGGCGCTCGGCGCCCACCTGCTGGAGGCCGCGCGCGGCGAGGGCCTGTCCGTCACCATCTCGGTCCGGCGCAACGGGCAGCGGATCTTCCACGCCGCGCTGCCGGGGACGTCGGCCGACAACGACGACTGGCTCGACCGCAAGACGAGGGTCGTGGACCGCTACGGGCGCAGCTCGTACCTGGTCGGCACCCAGTTCAAGGTGGGAGGAAGTAGCTTCGAGGAGTCGTCGCGGCTGGACCCCGGCCTCTACGCTGCCCACGGCGGGGTCTTCCCGGTCATCGTCGAAGGTGTCGGCCCCGTCGGCACGGTCGGCGTCTCCGGGCTGCCCCAGGCGGAGGACCACGCGTTCGTCGTGGCCCAGCTGGAGAAGTTCCTCGGTGCACAGGAGGCGCAGTGACACAGGAGCGGTACGGGGTCGACGACATCGACCTCGAGCAGCCGAACCCGGCCAGGATGTACGACTACTACCTGGGTGGTGCGCACAACTTCCAGGCCGACCGGACGCTCGCCGAGCAGGCGATCAAGGTCATGCCGTGGATGCGCGAGGCGGTGCGGGCCAACAGGGCCTTCCTGGCGCGCGCCGTGCGCTTCTGCGTGTCGCAGGGCATCCGCCAGTTCCTCGACCTGGGGTCCGGCATCCCGACGGTCGGCAACGTG
The DNA here is from genome assembly GCF_057122925.1 of Umezawaea sp. NCBI lineage: Bacteria > Bacillati > Actinomycetota > Actinomycetes > Pseudonocardiales > Pseudonocardiaceae > Umezawaea > Umezawaea sp. The sequence goes on from NZ_DBNGPQ010000058.1 coordinate 9,104, forward strand.
CACGAGGTCGCCCAGGGCCTGGCCCCGGAGAGCCGCATCGCCTACGTCGACATCGAGCCGGTCGCGTACGCGCACAGCAAGCACCTGCTGCGCGACAACCCGAACGCGACCGTGACCAGGGCCGACCTCACGGTGTCGCAGGACGTCCTCACCGCGCCCGCCGTGCTGGAGATGATCGACTTCACCAAGCCGGTCGCCGTCCTCGCCGTCGCCGTGCTGCACTTCCTGCCCGACGAGCGCCGTCCCCAGGACGTGCTCGGGGCCTACCGGGACGTCATCGTGCCGGGCAGCTACGTCGTGATGTCGCACGTGACGTCCGACCACAACCCCGAGCAGGCCGCGGGTGCCCTGGACGTCTACAAGCGCTCCGCGAACCCGGTCTACACCCGCAGCCACGCCGAGATCACCGCGATGCTGGACGGGTTGGAGCTGGTTCCGCCCGGTCTCGTCGACGCGACCCAGTGGCACCACGACCACACCCCCGAACTGACCCGGCGGACGGAGCACGTGGGGTTCTACGCCGCAGTCGGGCGGAGGGACTAGGGACCAAGTAGCGTGGTTCCATGAGTGACACCGAAGTCCTTGAGCAGCGACTCCGTCTGGGCAACGGGTTCGGCCCGAGCGACCAGGGCCGAGTGGTCCACGCGCTGGCCAACCTCGCGCCCCACCTCAACACGTGGCAGCCCGCGCAGGTCGACCTGGCGCTGTCGGTGAAGGAACGCGGACAGAAGGACCAGAAGGTCACGTTCGAGGCGTTCCTCTCCGGCTGGCCGCCCTTCGTGGCCACGTCGCACGAGCCCGAGCTGGACATCGCGCTGACCGAGGTGCGCAGGGAGATGATCCGGCAGATCGAAGACGCCAAGTCGCGCCGGGAGCCCCGCAAGAACGACAAGCAGCGTCCGGGCGCCTAGCCGCCCGCCGGGGGGCGTGGGCCTGCGCTCACGCCCCCCGTTCCGCTGATCTCCACGGTGCCGCGAGGGTCCGACACGTCCGGACCTAGCAGCCCTCGAATTCCACGTTCCACCAGCTCAGAGCACTTCTACGCGCGCCGCCCCTGCTGCGCGGCAACCGCCCCCGCACCGATCACGAGCAGCAGCACGGCCAAGCTCCATCGGCGCTTGCTGTCGGTCCGGCGGTCGGACAGCGCGACCACCTCCTCCACGGGCCGGTCCACCTCGAACACCGGCCGGGGCGTCGGCCGCGGCGCGGTCGAGGCCGGAGTCGTGGCCGTCGTGACCGGTGGCGGAACCGGGACCACCGCCGCCGGAACCACCGGGTCGGCGGTGGTCGTCGTGGTCGGTGACGGGGGCACCACCGCTCCGGGCACCGTCGTCGGGGACGACGGTGCCGCGGTCGTCCTGACCGGCGGAGACGTGGTCGGCGCGGGAGTGGTCGGTGCAGGCGTGGTCGGTGCGGACGTGGTCGGCGCGGGAGTGGTCGACGCGGGAGGAGTGGTCGGCGGCGGCACGGCGACGCAGCCCGCCGCGTCGATCGTCCGCGCGGCCGGTCGCTCCGACAGCCTGGTCACCTCGCCGGACCCGTCCAGCGCCACCCGGTACAGCGTGCTCCGACCGCCCTCGTTGTTGTTGGTCGCGTACAGCGCCCCGTCCGGCCCGAGCACGGTCGCGCCGTAACCCGACCCGTCCGGCAGCCGCACCCGGTTCGTCAGCGGCTCGACCCGCCCTGAGTCCGGGTCGATCGTGACGACCTCGGGGTGCCCGTGCGTCCTGGTGGCCACGCCGTAGAGGAGACCGTCGGACGGGTTGTAGTCGAAGTCGTCGATGGACAGGAAGACGTCGATGGGCCACAGCACCCTGGCCCGCACCAGTTCGAGGAAGCCGGTGCTCGCGGGGTTGACGTCGACGACGTACAGCGCGCCCCCGGAGCGCACGTAGAAGTGGTCGCCGTGGATGGCGCCCGCGACGGCGTGCACGAGTCCGGGGTGGGGCACGTGGCCGACGTCGGTGGTGCGACCCTGGCGGTCGACCTCGACGACCCGCCCGTCGGGCGAGACGCCGTAGTACACGCCCTGCTCGGCGGAGTAGCCCAGAGCGTTGAGCCGGTGGTCCAGCACGCTGACGGTGGTCGCGGCGCCCGACGGCAGCTCGACCGAGAGCAGCGTGGACGGTCCGCCCGGCGACACGGCCTCGACCTGGAGCGCCAGGCACGCCAGCGCCGCGACGACGATCACCGCAACCGGTCCATGGCCGCCTGGAACGCGTCGGGGCCGATCTTCGCCCCGCCGCTGAACGGGTTCTGCAACTGGTAGGTGGCGTACAGCAGGAGGGTCATGGTCGCGGCCAGGGTCGCCATGATCACGACGTGTGACCGCACCCTGGCCCCGCCGAAGAGCAGCGCGAGCCCGAGCGAGAGGAGGCTGCCCACGATCAGCGTGAACCAGACGACGGAACTGACGCCATTACCGGACGCGTTGATCCGATCCTGCCGCGCCTCGTAAACGTCCCACAGCTTGGTCACCGCTTCGGTCTTGCGATCGGTCTGCCACTCGTCGTCGACGGGCGTTTGCGCGACCACCGCGCGGAGTTGGTCGAGCTGGGTCCAGCCGATTGAGGAGACCTCGGCCCCGCTCTGCATCTTCGGCCATTCTTCGCGAATCACCGTCGACATGTACGCGCGGGAAAGGTCGTGCACCTTCTCCTTCGTCGCCTCGGGCAGCGAATCGCTGGCCCACGCCGCGGCGACGAGCCCGTCGGCCTCGCGGTAGGACGTCTCGTCGGCGGATCCTGTGGCGTCGAACAGCGCGATCAGCACGAATGCCACGAGGACGGCGTTCAGGCCCGCCACGATGGAGAAGACGCCACCGGCGGCGGCGTTGTTCTCCTCGCGTCCGTCCTCCGACCCGAACCGGCGCATCAGGTAGGCGGCGGCAGCGGCGACGGAGGCAGCCGCGCCGACCCAGATGATGCCACCGAGGTAGATGTTCATTCGATTCCGATCGCCCTCACCACAAAAGGGCGCCGAAAATGAATACCGAATCTTCGGAACGCCCGCATGACGTGGAACAAAGTAGCAGGCGTTCGTGCGGTCGGGCGCGAATAACGCACTCGTTCAGCCAAGTGCTCCATTGGTATTGATCAGTCGGGTGATATTCGGGCACCCAATGCGGCCCCGCACACCCGGTCGTCCACGATCGAGTCGCCCGCGCCCCGGCGATCCGACCGGTTCGGACCAATCGGAGCCCGTCCGACCACGGTCGGTTATCCGCCCTTCAGCGGTCGAGCCGCCGCGACGCCATGAGGGGACCCCCGACCAGGGTCCCCTCATGGCTAACGGTGGATCAGTCGCAGAACACCTCGTTGATCAGCTCCTCCACCCCGTCGCCCGAGCCGCCGTCGGGTGCCGACGTGAAGGACGCGTCGAGCCGCACGCGGCCGTCCTCGCTGCTCAGCATCAGGCTGCTGAAGGCGGGGATGCCGCCGCCGTGGCCGATGACCTCGGCCCCGCACGGCAGTTCCTGGTGCTCCAGCCCCAGCCCGTAGCCGGGCGACACGTCGGTCAGCTTCTTCATCTCGGCGGCCTGGGCGGGCTTGAGCAGCTCGCCCTTCGCGACCGCCGCGACGAACCGGTCGAGGTCGGCCGTCGTGGAGATCATCTCGCCCGCCGCCCAGGCGACGGACGGGTTGATCCCGGTGACGTCGACGACCTGCTCACCGACCCGGTAGTAGCCGTGCGCGTGCGGTCCGGGGATCCCGGTCCGGTCGCCGGGCACGGACGTGTCGCGCAGCCGCAGCGGCTGGAGCACCCGCCGTTCGACCGCCCGCGCGTACGGCTTGCCGGTGACCCGCTCGACCAGCAGCCCGGCGACGACGTAGTTGGTGTTGGAGTAGTTCCACGCCGTGCCGGGCGGGAAGTCCAGCGGCTTCGCCGTGGAGAGCGCGACGAGTTCCTCCGGCTCCCAGTGCCTGTAGCGGATCTCCTCGAACCCAGCGGGGTCGAGCGGCAGCTCAGAGGTGTAGTTGTAGAGGCCGCTCGTGTGCTGGAGCAGCATCCGGACGGTGATCCGGTCCCCGTCGGGCAGCAGGCCCGGCAGGTACCGCGACACCGGCGCGTCCAGGTCGACCCTGCCCTCTCCGACCAGCTGGAGCACGACGGTCGAGACGAAGACCTTGGTGATGCTGCCGACGCGGTACCGCCCGTCGGTCGGCACCGGCCGGTCACCGCCCCACTCGGCCACGCCCGCGCGGGCGGTGAAGCCCCTCCTGCCGTCGGAGATCCGGACCTGCGCCCCCAACGCGCCGTTCCGCACGACCTTGTCGATCGCCCGCTGCACGACGTCGCGGTCGATCCGCCCGGTGGTGTCGGTGTCGGCGACGGCCGTTCCGCCGACCGTGAGCGCGGCCAGCCCGACGACCACCCCGAGCACCCCGATGCGCTTGCCCATCCTGACCATGTCGAGTCCTCCCCCGGATTCGTGCGGCGGCACCGAGTCTTCCGGGATCGGGGGCCGCCCACGACCTACCAGGGGGTGATCGGGGTGCCGACTTTCGACGCACGCGGAACCCCCGAAACCCCCACGAACCACCCCTAGTGGACCCGGCCCGTGAAAACGGTTTCAGGGCTCCTGATCGATTCACTTGTTAGGCCATTCGAGTGACACAACTGGTCTAGACCTTGACCGTTCAGTGGTCTGGACCACATGTTTCACCCAACCTTGCTTTCCCTGCCGTGA
>NZ_DBNGPQ010000059.1:0-22700 GCF_057122925.1 Umezawaea sp.
GTGCGGATCTCCTTGAGCACCTTCTTCAGGCGCTCCTCGAAGTCACCGCGGTAGCGGGAACCGGCGACCAGCGAGCCGAGGTCAAGCGTGTAGAGCTGCTTGTCCTTGAGCGTCTCGGGCACCTCGCCCTTGACGACCATCTGCGCCAGGCCCTCGACGACGGCGGTCTTGCCGACGCCGGGCTCGCCGATGAGCACCGGGTTGTTCTTGGTGCGGCGGGACAGCACCTGCATGACCCGCTCGATCTCCTTGGAGCGACCGATGACCGGGTCGAGCTTGCCCTCGCGCGCGCTGGCGGTGAGGTTGCGCCCGAACTGGTCGAGCACCAGGGACGACGAGGGAGTGCCCTCACCGCGACCGCTGGACTCGGTCGGCTCCTTGCCACCGGAGTAGCCGGACAGGAGCTGGAGCACCTGCTGGCGGACCCGGTTGAGGTCGGCGCCGAGCTTCACCAGGACCTGCGCCGCGACGCCTTCGCCCTCGCGGATCAGGCCGAGCAGGATGTGCTCGGTGCCGATGTAGTTGTGGCCGAGCTGAAGCGCTTCGCGCAGGGACAGCTCGAGGACTTTTTTCGCTCGTGGGGTGAAGGGGATGTGACCGCTCGGGGCCTGCTGGCCCTGGCCGATGATTTCCTCGACCTGCTGGCGGACACCTTCGAGGGCGATCCCCAACGACTCCAGCGCCTTGGCGGCGACACCTTCACCCTCGTGGATCAACCCCAGGAGGATGTGCTCGGTGCCGATGTAGTTGTGGTTGAGCATCCGGGCCTCTTCTTGGGCCAGGACAACCACCCGCCTCGCGCGGTCGGTGAACCTTTCGAACATTCGCACTCCCTGACTGCTGCGCCGGCGGTCCTCGGGCTCACCACTGGCAGACCGTGGAGAGCGCGGCACCGTGCCGACCACTGTAGTCGGCGGGGCCATCGCTCTCAGTTCCCGTGCGCAGCTCGCCGCCCTCGGGGATCTATGACACCAGCTACAACGCACGTTGTGCCAGGCAGATTCCGCTTGGGACCCGGTGTCCGCTTACCGCGAACAGCCACCCGTTCGGAGGAGCCTCCCGTGACCGGCGTCACTCGTGAGGCCCAACTGCGGATCATCTAGGTAAGGTTAGGCAAACCTCAGCCGATAGCCGAACTGCGAGGGCCTTGCCGATGACGATACCGGCGAACGTGCGGACGCGACCAGCGTCCACGCCCGTTGCCGAGTCGATCACGCGGGTCTCAACCCGAAGTGACGACGTCGAGATCCGCTTCGGCCTGCCGGAGGACCGGGGCGACTGGCTGCTCTGCTCCGACCTGCTGGAAGACCCGCAGCTCTTCACCAGGTGGCGCAAGACCCTGGGCGCGTGGCTGGTGGACGAGTACGGCGAGTCGTCGGACCGCGCCACGGCCGGCTACGTGATGGGCTGGTACCTCGGCGTGGCGGGCGGCCTCGCGGGCCTCCTCTTCCACAGCGCCAGGCGAGTCCCCTCGCTCAAGCCCACCGACCTGGCCTTCCGCATCGCGAACGACGACCGCCCGCACGTGGCGGGCATCGCACTGCTGTCGGACGACTTCGCGTGCCTGCCGGACGACCCGTCGGGCAACCACCCGGCGGCGACGGTGGTGGCCGACGAACAGGCCTTGGCCGCGGTGCTCCGAGCCAGGTACACCGCCCACGCCGCGGCCTTCGTCGGTGCCTACGCCCCCACCGTGCGCCTGGGCCGCCGAATGCTCTGGGCAGCGGCCACGGACGCACTGGACAAGGGCGCCTGGCTGGCGGGCCGGATGTGCGGCGACGAGGCGACGGGCGTGGCCGACGCGGCCATGCTGCTCCCGGAGCGGCTGGAACCGCTGACCAGCGCCTCCACCCTGAGGATGGTGGACGGCGAGTGGACGAGGAAGCGCGAGAGCTGCTGCTTCACCTACGTCCTGCCGGGCGCGGAAGCCTGCGACACCTGCCCCCGAATCTGCCACTAGAGGCAGCCCTCAGGCCGCACACCTCCAGCCCCCGCCAGACGGAACCGACCCCAAGGCTTCAGACCTACGGACCCGGACCCTGAACAGGGAGTTCGGAGCCTCAGGACTTCGGGACTTCGGGACTTCGACACCGGGCCAGCAAACCCACCCACCTACGGATCCGGCACCCAACGGGGTCGACAGACCCCACCCTGCCCCCCGATCCGAAGCGCCCTCATCGTTGATCTTGGTTTGTCAAGGCATCTTTCCCGCCTTGACAAACCAAGATCAACGATCGAGACAATCACGCGAGCGGGGGGTAGACCCCCACCAGACGACCAACACCCTCACCGCACCCACCGCACCCACCGCACCCACCGCACCCGGCACCCGGCACCCGGCACCCGGCCCACGACACAGCACCCAGCACCCAGCACCCAGCACCCAGCACCCAGCACCCAGCACCCAGCCCACGACACAGCACCCAGCCCAAGCACCCAGCCCAAGCCCCACGCCCAAGCCCCACGCCCAAGCCCCAACAACCAAGCCCAACCTCACACCCGATGCCGATGCCCGATGGGCACGACCAGAGGCGTCCCGGACACCGGATCAGCGACAACCCGAGCGTCCAACCCGAACACCTCCAACAGCACCTCCTCGGTCAGCACCTCAGCAGGCGTCCCCTGCACCACGATCCGCCCAGCCTTCATGGCCACCAGGTGCTCCGCGTAGCGGGCGGCCAGGTTCAGGTCGTGCAGCACCATCACCACCGTCCGCCCCATCTCGGAGTGGAGCTTCTGCACCAGGTCCAGCACGTCGATCTGGTGGGCGAGGTCCAGGTAGGTGGTGGGCTCGTCCAGCAGCAGCAGATCGGTCCCCTGGGCCAGCGCCATCGAGATCCACGCCCGCTGCCGCTGCCCGCCGGACAGCTCGTCCACGGTCCGGTCGGCCAGCGCGTCCATGTTCGTCAGCTCCAGCGCCTCGGCCACGGCGGCCTCGTCGTCGGAGGACCACTGCCGGTACCAGGCCTGGTGGGGCTGCCGTCCGCGAGCCACGAGGTCGGCCACGGTGAGCCCCTCGGGAGCCTGCGGGGCCTGGGGCAGCATCCCCAGCACCTTCGCCACCTCGCGGGTGGGCACCTGGTCGATCCGCTTCCCGTCCAGCAGCACGGCGCCGCCGCGAGCGGGCAGCAGCCGCCCGAGGGCCCGGAGCAGGGTCGACTTGCCGCACCCGTTGGGCCCGATGACGCAGGTGACGGTGCCGCCGACGACGTCGAGGTCCAACCCGTCGACGATCATCCGCTCGCCGTACCCGACCCGGAGGTCGGCGGCCTGGAGTCGAACAGTCATACCCGTGCCTCCCGGCGGCCGCGGATGAGCAGGTACATGAGGTAGGGAGCGCCGAGGACCGCCGTGACGACCCCGACGGGCATCTCGAACCCGCCGAACGCCGTCCTGGCGACCAGGTCGGACCCGACGACCAGCAGGCCGCCGACCACGGCCGACCCCAGCAGCGGCGGTGTGGCGGTGGCGGCCAGCCGAACGGCCACCTGGGGCGCCGCGAGCGCCACGAACGCGATCGGCCCCGCCGCGGCCGTGGCCACGGAGGCCAGGGCGATCCCGATCAGCAGCAGCGCGCTCCTGGCGCCGTTCAACCGGACCCCGAGGCCGCGGACCGTGTCGTCGCCGAACTGGAGCGCGCCCAGCAGGTGGGCGCAGACGAACGCGACGGGCATCAGCACGACCAGTGCGATCCCGACGGGCACCACGTGCTCCCACCCGCGCCCGTTGAGCGAGCCGGTGATCCACACCATCGCCCGGGCGGCGTCGTTGACGTCCCCGACGGTCAGCAGGTAGGTGGTCAGGTTCCCGGCGATGGCCGCGATCCCCACCCCCACCAGCACCATCCGGAACCCCTCGATCCCCTTGCGCCACGCCAGCGCGTACACGAGGAGACCGAAGAACAGCCCGCCGCCGAGCGCGGCGACCGGGATCCCGATCTCGGCGACGGGCCCGGTCAGGGCACCCGCGAAGGTGATGACCGAGACGGCGCCGACGCTCGCGCCCCAGGTCACGCCGAGGATGTCCGGGCTCGCCAGCGGGTTGCGCGCGACGGCCTGGAAGATCGCCCCGGCCAGCGCGAGGGCCGCGCCCACGAACACCGCCGTCAACGACCGCGGCAGCCGGAGGTCCAGCACGATGAACCGGTGGCTGGTCTGCCCGCCGCCGAGCAGGACGTCGAACACCTGCCCCAGCGTGATCGGGAAGTCGCCCCGCCCGATGTTCACCGCCACCGCCAGCACGAGCAGGGCGGACCCGGCCACGACCAGCACCAGCGACCGCCACCGGACCGGCCACGAGAACGGCCCCACCCGTACGCCCCGACGGGCTCCCACGACGCTCACAGCTTCACCAGCTTCTTGCGCCGGACGAGCGCGATGAAGAACGGCGCGCCGAACACGGCCATCATGATCCCGACCTCCAGTTCGGCGGGCCGGGCGACGACCCGTCCGAGCACGTCGGCCACCAGCAGCAGTGCGGCGCCCAGCAGGCCGGAGTACGGGATCAGCCACCGGTGGTCCGGCCCGGTGACGGCACGGGCGGCGTGCGGCACGACCAGACCGAGGAACCCGATCGGCCCGCAGGCGGCGACCGCGCCGCCGATCAGCAGCGTGATCGCGGTGATCCCGGTGATCCGGGTCTGGACGATCCGCTGCCCGAGCGACCTGGCCACGTCCTCGCCGAGGGCCAGCGCGTTCACACCGGGGGCGTTGACCAGCGCGAGGACGAGGCCGACGAGCAGGAACGGCAGGACCTGGAAGAGCACGTCCAGCCCTCGACCGGAGACCGCGCCGACCTGCCAGAACCGGAACGCGTCCAGGCTCTGCCGGTCGAGCAGCACGAGCGCGGACACCAGCCCGTGCATCAGGGCGCTCACGGCGGCCCCGGCCAGCGCCAGCGTCACCGGGGTGGGCCCCGCCCGGCCCGACGAGCCGAGCAGGAACACGACCCCGCTGGCCACGAACGCCCCGAGGAACGCGAACCACACGTAGGCGTTCAGGCTCGTGATCCCGAGCGTGAAGATCGCCAGGACCACGGCGAACGCGGCCCCGTGGGTGACGCCGAGGATGCCGGGGTCGGCGAGCGGGTTGCGGGTGTGGCCCTGCATGAGCGCCCCGCCGACGCCGAGCGCGATCCCCACCGCGATCCCGAGCAGCGTCCGGGGGACGCGGAGTTCGCGGATGACGACGTCGTCCTCCAGCCCGGTGGGCGAGGTCAGCGCGTGCCACACGCCGTCGAACGCGATCTCCTTGGAGCCGATCGCGATGCTCGCGATGGTGGCGGCGGCCAGTCCGAGCACCAGCAGTGCCAGCCCGACGAGCCGCCGACGGCGCTGCCCTGGTGCCAAGTGCCGCTCCTCACCGCGCGTTCCGCTGGTGAGGGAAGCCTAACCGAAGTAGTGCGCGCTCCCGCACCCCCGCTCCCGAGGCGTCGCGCGGGGGACCCACTGGACCGTTCGGCCGCCATTTCGCGACGTTTTTCACAATGTTGATCAATGTTGTCGACTACTTACCGAAGTCGAGCAATCACTTTATATGCGCGAAGAGGCGTCGGGTCCCGAAACCGACGCCTCTTCGTTGCTCTACGTAATTGGGGCGGCTCAAGCCCCTTAAACCGCCGGTCAGCCCTGCTGGTGGTAAGCGTCCAGGACCTCGGCCGGGATACGGCCGCGATCGGACACCTTCATGCCCTGCTTGCGGGCCCACTCGCGAATGGCCTGGTTCTGCTCCCTATCCGCCGACGCCGGACGAGCAGCCGTCTTTACCCCCGCCGGACGGCCCGGCCCCCTCTTGCGACCACCGGCGCGGCGAGCGCTGGTGACGAAGTCGGCGAGCACGTCGCGGAGCTTGCCCGCATTGTCCGAAGAAAGGTCGATCTCATAGGCGACGCCGTCCAGGCCGAAGCCGACGGTCTCCTCTGCCCTGGAACCGTCCAGGTCATCGACCAGGGTCACGGTGACCTTCTGCGCCATGCGTATCCTCCTGGACTCGAATGCGCGGTACTGCTACCCCGACCGCGACCGAAAACAATGTCGTTGTGCAGGTTAGCGCATAACCGCAGATATGCACCTGCCGGCGTCCGAGACGTTACTTCATTCAGAGCACGCCAGACGTGAAACGCCTTCCGTGCGTGAGGGACGCCGAAGAGTAGTCGGCCGATACCATTCCCAACACCCACGCTGGGTGTCATTCCGCACAGCCGTGAACGGGGAAAGTCCCGACCGCCATCGCGGCCCTGGCCTGCACGTCCGGCGTTCCCACCAGGTCAGGACCACCCGTTCCCCGCGGTTCTCAAGGCGGCACAACGGGTACGCCTGCTGATGCAACGCATGTGCAAGAACTCCGCTGGAGTACCGCGGTTGATCTCCCCGTCGTCAGCTTCGGACAACGAAGCCGGACATCGGGGGAGTAGTCCACTCACCACCCCGGACTTGTCCGTACCACCGAACGTGCGAACGCCAAGACCTGGCCGTCCCGTTTGCGGGCAATCCGGTCACCGGAGAACCCGGCCAAGACACACGCGCGCAACGGCTTCCAGGTTGCAAGGAGCGCGACTTCCCCACCCACTTCGGGTGAATCCACGGTTGCGGATGGGGCTGGTGTGGCGAACGCCGCTCGCGCGGTCGCGATAACGGGAGGTCCAGCGCGCCGCTCAACATCGACGAATTCCGGTTTCCCGGCGGTCCGACCTCGCCGGATCCGTAAGCGGAGTGACGACCGCCACGACTCGCGGCGCCGAGCGAAGGCGCGAAAACACCATCGAGGACTCGACATCCGTGCCGGGAAACGGAAAGCGCTTGCAGTTCGGGAAGGCGGGCGCGCCGTTTCGCGAGAACGGCGGCAGTCGCGAACTGCCCGGTCTGCGGTGGGGCGCCGCCGCGCGGGCGCCCCGAGTTCCCGGCACCCCACCGGATACCGATACCCGGATTTCCCCCGTGGCCCCCGTCCGGGCCGGTGGGGAGGGACGCCGAACGGGTCGATGTGCGGGCTCCATTGAGACACGGGTGAATTCGAGCGGGGCTGTCGGGGACTCTCGGTAGGTTGAGCGGGTGACGAGCGCCGAAGATCGACCTCACCACGACATCACCCACCACGCCCGCCGCGCGAACTCCTTCGGCGTGCGGGCTTCCGACTACGCCGCGCACCGCCCGGACTACCCCGTGGCCGCGGTGCGCTGGGCTCTGGAACCGGTGTCCACCGGCGGGCCGCTGCGCGTGCTGGACCTCGCGGCGGGCACCGGGAAGCTGACCGGGGTCCTGTGCGCGGAGGGCCACGAGGTCACCGCGGTGGAGCCCGACGAGGCGATGCTGTCCGAGCTCGTGCGGCTGCACCACGGCGTCCGGGCCCTGCCCGGCACGGCGGAGCGCATCCCGCTGCCCGACGGCACGATGGACGCCGTCGTCGTGGGCCAGGCGTTCCACTGGTTCGACCCGGAACCCGCCCTGGTCGAGATCGCCCGCGTCCTGCGGCCCGGCGGCGTGGTCGCCGGGCTGTGGAACGGCGACGACCTCGACGTGGAGTGGGTGGCCGCATTCGGGGAGGTGAACGGGTCGAGGGTCAGTTCGAAGGACTTCGTGACCGAGCACCACCTCGCGCCGCACCGGCTGTTCACCGACGACACCGAGTCGACGTTCCCGCACTCGCAGCGGCGCACGGCGGAATCGCTGGTGGCCACCGTCAGCACCCACTCGCACGTCCTCGTCTCGTCGGACGAGGAGCGCGAGGAGCTGCTGGGGAAGATGCTGGCGTTCCTGAAGTCCCGCCCGGAAACCGCGGAGGGGGAGTTCGACCGGCCCATGCGCACCCTGGTGCGCCGCAAGGTCCGGATCTGACCGCCGGGGGGTCGCTCCCGGCCGGGAGCGACCCCGCGCGGGTCAGCGCATGTTGCGCTCGAAGACCAGCCGCAGGCCGAGCAGCGTCAGGTCCGGCACGTGGTGCTTGATCGTCGCGGACTCCGACACCACGAGCGGCGCCAGGCCGCCGGTGGCGATCACCGTGACCTCACCCGCCTCCGTCGCGCCGAGTTCCTCGATGATCCGCGTGACCAGCCCGTCGACCTGGCCGACGAACCCGTAGACGATGCCGGACTGGAGGCACTCCACGGTGTTCTTGCCGATGACCGCGCGCGGCCGGACCAGCTCGACCTTGCTGAGCTGGGCGGCGCGGGCGGCCAGCGCGTCCAGCGAGATCTCGATGCCCGGCGCCAGCGCGCCGCCGAGGAACTCGCCCTTCGCGGAGATCACGTCCAGGTTCGTGGACGTGCCGAAGTCCACCACCACGCAGGCGGTGCTGTGCAGGTGGTGCGCGGCCAGGGTGTTGATCACCCGGTCCGAGCCCACCTCCTTCGGGTTGTCCACCAGCAGCGGCACGCCGGTGCGGATGCCGGGCTCCACCACGACCTTCGGCACGGACGCGTAGTACCGGCCGAGCATCACCCGCAGCTCGCGCAGCACCGCGGGCACGGTGGACAGCGCGGAGATGCCGGTGATCCGGTCGGCGTACTCGCCGAGCAGGCCGCGCATGGTGAGCGCCAGCTCGTCGGCCGTCATCCGGGCGTCGGTGCGCATCCGCCAGTCGCGGACCAGCTCGGCCTGGTCACCCAGCCCGTCGTACAGGCCGAGCACGATGTTGGTGTTGCCGACGTCGATCGCGAGCAGCACGGGAGTCCCTCAGTTCTCGGCTTGGATCAGGGCGTCGAGCGCGGCGGCGTCCGCCGTCTCGGCGGCGGTGATCGCACCGCTGCTCAGACCGGAGCCCTCGGGGGCGTGCGCCAGGTCGGCGCCCAGCTCGACGACCTTGTTGTCCGCGTCCACGAAGACGACCTTCGGCTCGTACCTGCGGGCCTCGGCGTCGTCCATCGCGCCGTACGCGATGAGGATCACCAGGTCACCGGGCTGCACGAGGTGCGCGGCCGCGCCGTTGATGCCGATCACGCCGCTGCCGCGCTCGCCCGCGATGACGTAGGTCTCCAGGCGGGCGCCGTTGGTGACGTCGACGATCGCGACCTGCTCGCCCGCCAGCAGGTCGGCGGCCTCCATCAGGTCGAGGTCGACGGTGACCGAGCCGACGTAGTGCAGGTCGGCCTGGGTCACCGTCGCCCGGTGGATCTTGGACTTGAGCATGGTGCGGAACATGGCGGCCCTCCCCCTCACTCGTCGCCGTCGCCGAGCAGCACGGCGGCGTTGTCGATCAGACGTGTCTTGCCGACCCGCGCGGCCACGAGCAGCCGGGCGTCGCCCTTCTCCGGGGCGGGGCCGAGGTCGGGCGCGCGCAGTTCCAGGTAGTCCAGCTCGACCTCGGGAACGGCGGCCAGCGTCGCGCGGGCGGTGTCCAGCACGGCCTCCGCGCCCTGGGCGCTGACGTGCGCGCCCGCCACGAGCGCGGCGGACAGCGCCACGGCGGCCTGCCGCTGCTCGGCGTCCAGGAACCGGTTGCGCGAGGACAGCGCGAGGCCGTCGTGCTCGCGGACGGTCGGCACGCCGACGACGTCGAGCGGGAAGTTCAGCTCGCGCGCCATCCGGTGGACCAGGGTGAGCTGCTGGTAGTCCTTCTCGCCGAACACCGCGTAGGTGGGGCCGACGATGTTGAACAGCTTGGCCACGACGGTCAGCACGCCGTCGAAGTGGCCGGGGCGGGTCGCGCCCTCCAGCTCCTCGCCGAGCGGGCCGGGCGAGACCGTCACGTTGGTGCCCAGGGGGTACATGTCCTCGACGCCGGGTGCGAACACCAGTCCGACGCGCTCCTCACCGCAGATGTCCACATCGGACTCCAGCGTGCGCGGGTAGCGGTCGAGGTCCTCGTCGGGCCCGAACTGGAGCGGGTTCACGAAGATCGACACCACGACGACGGTGTTCTGCATGACCTGCGCTTCGCGGATCAGCTTGCGGTGACCCTCGTGCAGCGCGCCCATCGTCGGCACCAGCGCGATGTTGCGGCCCGCCGCGCGCAGGGTCCGCGTCACCCGCGCGAGCCGCGCCGGGTCGTGGTGGACGGTCACCCCCGTGGGGCTGTAGTCGGCCTTGGTCAGCGGCTTCGTCATGCGTCTTCCTCAAGGGTGGTTCGAACTTCCGTGGCGGCCTCGGGCCTGAGCAGGCCCGCGGCCTCCGCGCGGTCGGCGGTGCGCCGCGCCAGGACGCGGTACGGGGGCAGGACCTCCGGCGCTTCGCGCGCCAGGACGTCGAGGTGCTTGCGGACCGTGCCGACGTCGCCGCGCGACACCGGGCCGGTGAGCGCGCGGTCGCCGTGGCGCAGGGCGTTGTCCAGCGCGGCCGACAGCAGCGGGCCCAGCAGCCGCTCCCCGCCCGCGACACCGGCGGAGCGCAGCAGGTCCGCGCACTCGGCGACCAGCGTGACCAGGTGGTTCGCGCCGTGCGCGAGGGCCGCGTGGTAGAGCGGGCGGACGTGCTCGGGGATGCGGACCGGGTCCGCCTCCATCTCCACGACCAGCGCTTCGCCGACGCTCCAGGCGATCTCGTCGTCGTCCGCCGCCGTCACGCCGACGCTGGCGGCCGTCATGCGCAGCAGGTCCTCCGCGCGGCCGGTGAACGTCATCACGGGGTGCAGCGCCAGGCAGAGCGCGCCGACGTCGGCGGCGGGCGCGAGCGCGCCGACGCCGTGGGCGCCGCTCGTGTGCACGACGATCTGCCCGGCCCGCAGCGATCCCGTCGCGGCGAGCCCGCGCACCAGACCGGCCAGTTCGTCGTCCGGGACGGCGAGCAGCAGCAGGTCGGCCGACTCGGCGACCTGGGGAGGGTCGAGGACCGGGACCCCTGGCAGCAGTTCCTCGGCGCGGCGGAGCGAGGCCTGCGAGACGGCGCTGACGCCGACGGGGTGGTGGCCCGCACGCGCGAGTGCCGCGCCCAGCACCGAACCGACGCGGCCCGCGGAGATGACTCCGACGGCGAGTCTGGCCGGGCGGTTCACGGCGACGTGTCCGCTCGGGTGGTCGCGCTCATTGCGACTGGCTCCTCCTGGCGTTCCAGTCCCGACCTTTCCGCGGGTACCGGACGACGGCCGCGAGCGTAATCGGGGACGAAACGAAATGTCCGGTCCTGGTGACCACTTTCACCCCTGCTGACGACCGACCGCCTTCATCGCGCCCGGCGCCGCGACGGCGGCCTGGCGGGCGGACAGCAGCGTCGAGAGCAGCACCTCGTGGCGGTGGTCGGCGTCGTGGCCCGCCGTGCCCTGCGCGATGCGGTGGCGCAGGAACGCCAGCTCCGTGACGGCGTGCTGGTAGCCGCTGACGGCGCGGGCCGCCTGCTCGCCGACCTTGCGCCGCACCGCGCGCCGCCAGTTCCGGCGGCCGGGCAGGCTCGCCAGCAGCGCCACCTCGCTCGCCGCGATCCACCGGTTGGCCGCCATCTCCGGCAGCTGGGCGGCCACGATCCGCTGCTCGCGGCGGCGCTGCCAGATGACGAGCAAGACCATGCCGACGAAGATCGGCACCATGATCAGGAAGTACAGGTTGATGAACGTCGTGCCGTCGCCGACGGTCGTGGAGAAGTTCCACAGCGAGTGCAGGCCCGCGGCGCACAGGTAGCCGATGATCGGCGCGGCGATCCGCACCGCCTTCCTGCCGCTCAGCGCCGCGATGCCGATCCCGATGCCGGTCAACGACGTGAACAGCGGGTGCGCGAACGGCGCCAGGACCCCGCGCAGGATGAACAGGCCGACGATGCCGCTGCTCGCGGTGCCGAACCCGCCCTCGTTGAAGACCCTGGCGAAGTACCAGATGTTCTCGGTGAACGCGAAGCCCGCCGCGATGACGCCCGCGTACACGATGCCGTCCACCACGCCGTCGAACTCGCTGCGGCGCCGGAGGAACAGCACCACCAGGAACGCCGCCTTCGCGGCCTCCTCCGCCACCGGCGCGCCGATGACCGCCGCGAAGTCGGCCCCGAACCCCTGCCGGATCAGGTCGCCGATCTCGTGCGCCCGCGAGTTGAACGCGAGCGAGCAGATCGTCGCGCCGAACGCGCCCCAGGCGAACGCGAACAGCAGGATCTTCGCGGGCTCCGGCTCCCACCGGTCGACCCACAGGTAGGCCATGATCACCGGCCCGACCGGCACCAGGGCGGCCACGACGCCGACCAGGATCGGCAGCAGGCCCGCCGTGCTGGTGCCCAGCGCGAACAGCACCAGACCGGAGCAGGCCAGTGCGATGAGGCCCACGACCGGGAGCAGCACGGTCCAGCGGCGCTGTTCGATGCGCTTGCGGGCGGGAGGCGGCGTCGGCAGTGCGTCGGCGTCGGTCACGGTGAAACTGTAGGGCCAGGTACCGACAGCGGTGGACGCGGAACAGCGGTGCCGCCTCCCGCGAGCGGGTGAACGGTCCGTTCGGGTCGGTGGACGGGACACTGGACGGGTGGCCGACTCGGAATCGCGGTGGTGGGACGCGCTGTACGGACCCGGCGGCTTCTTCGCGCGCGGCGAGCTGCCCGCGCGGCACTTCCGCACGTCACCGCTGGTCGGTCCGGAGCTGGCCGAGGCGCTGCTGGTGCTGCTCGCCCGCGTCGACACGGCGCTCGGGGAACCGGCGGCGCTCGACTTCGTGGACGTGGGCGCGGGCGGCGGGGAGCTGGCCGGGGCGGTGCGGGCGCTGGCGACCGGCGACCTGGCGCGGCGGCTGCGCGTGACCGCCGTGGACCTCGGGCCCGCCCGGTCGGTGCCGGGCGTGCGGTGGCGGCGGGACCTGCCGGCGACCGCGGTCGGACTGCTGGTCGGGCACGAGTGGCTCGACGCGGTGCCGTGCCCGGTCGTGGAGGGCCCGTCCGAGGACCCGTGGCTGCGCTCCTGGTGGCCCGTGGAGGCCGGGGAGCGGGCGGAGGTGGGCTCCCCGAGGGACGAGGCCTGGGCGGACGCCGTGGGGCGGGTGCGGGGCGCGGCCCTCGCGGTCGACTACGGGCACCTGCGGGCCGACCGGGCCGCCGGGCGGTACCGCGCGGGCACGCTCGCCGGGTACCGCGACGGGCGGCGGGTGGAGCCGGTGCTGGACGGCAGCTGCGACGTGACGGCGCACGTGGCGCTGGACGCGTGCGCGGCGGCGGCCGGGGGCGACCACGTGCTGGTGTCGCAGCGGGACGCGCTGGGGGTGCTGCTGCCGGAGGTCGTGGCGGGCGGGAGCCCCCTCGACTGGCTGGACGCGACGGCGAGGAACGGACGGGTCGCGGAGCTGCGCGCCGTCGGCGGGCTCGGCGACTTCGGCTGGCTGCTGCACGCCACCGGGGGCGTGCGCACCGCCGACCTGCTGCCACCGCTGCCCGCGTGGCGGCCGTAGTGCGGTGACCACGCTCCTCCCCGGGTCTCGCGCGGCCAGGGTGGATCCCTCGCGGCACCGCCCTAGTCCTCCGAGCAGGGACCGCTCTCGCCCGGTGGGCGGACCCTCAGCAGGAGTTCCCTCAGCCGCTCGACGTCGGCGGGCGAGAGGTCGCTCAGCATCTCGCGCTCGATGGCGTCGATGGCGCCGTGCATCCCGTCCAGCGCGACGCGGCCCTTCTCGGACATCACCACGATGTGCCTGCGGCGGTCGTCGGGGTCGCGCTTGCGCTCGGCGAGCCCGGCCTTCTCCAGGTCGTTGAGGATCGCGACGAGGACGCTCGGGTCGACGTCGAGCACGTCCAGGAGGCTCTGCTGGCTCGTCGGGCCGTTCTCGCAGAGGTGGGAGAGCGTGAAGCCGTGCCGGGGTGTGAGGCCGATCGCGTTCAGCTGCCTGCGCAAGCGGGCGTCGACGTCCCTGCCCAGGTGCATCAGCACCAGTCCGAACCGTTCCTCGTCCACGGGGCAACTGTACCCGTCCTCAAACGATTGAACTGATTCAACGATCTGCTACCGTCAATCCTATGTTCATCGCAACGCTTGTTCTCAGCGCACTGCTCGCCGTCGCCTTCGTCGGGGCGGGCGCCTCGAAGGTCGCGGGCACCAAGGCGATGGTCGAGGCCGCCGAGTCGCACGGCTTCACCAAGGGCCACTACCAGGTCATCGGCCTGCTGGAGGTCGCGGGCGCGGCCGGGCTGGTCATCGGCCTCTGGTGGGCGCCGCTCGGCATCGCGGCGGCCGTCGGGCTCACGCTGCTGATGATCGGCGCCGTGGTCGTCCACGTCCGGGCGAAGGAGAAGTTCGCGATGGCCGCCCCCGCGCTGGTGCTCGCGATCCTGTCGGCCGTCGCGCTCGTCCTGCGGATCACGACCGCCTGAGAACCCGGTGTCGGATACCCGCCGGCACCGCGGGACCGCGGCGGCGACGCTGGGGCGCATGAGGATCCACGCGCTCCCCGCCGACGTCGTCGCCCGCGCCCGCCGGACCACCGACGAGCACCACGAGCACCGGGCCGAGGCGCCCGGCTCACCGCTGCGCTGCTGCCTCAGGCGCGCGGGCGACGGCGAACCCGTCGTGCTGTTCCGCTACTCCCCCGCGGCGGGGCGCGGACCGTACGAGGAGGTGGGCCCGGTGTTCGTGCACGCCGAGCCGTGCGACGGCCCCGACCGGACCGACGCGCTACCGGACGAGCTGCGTCGCGCGCCCAGGGTGCTGCGGGCCTACGACGCCCACGGCCGCATCCACACCGGTGAGCTCGCCCGGCCCGACGAGCTGGAGGCCGCGCTGGCGCGGCTGCTCGCCGACGAGCACGTCGCGGAGGTCCAGGTGCGCAGCCCGTCGCACGGGTGCTTCCTGTTCGCGGTCACGCGGGACTGACGTGCGAGCATGACGCGGTGTCCGAACACCTCACCGTCGGCGTCGGAGCCGGGGCGCGCCACCTCGGCGTGGACCGCGTGGTCGACCTCGGTCCCCTCCACCCCTCGGCGCACGGCGCGTACCGGCTGCGGCTGACCGTCCGCGGACCCGCCGACGACCCGGTGATCGTGGAGGCCGAGCCGCTCGTCGGCCACCTGCACCGGGGCGCGGAGAAGCTGTTCGAGGTCAGGGACTACCGGCAGGTGCTCACGCTGGCCAACCGGCACGACTGGCTGGCCGCGTTCTGCAACGAGCTGGCGGTCGCGCTGGCCGTGGAGCGCATGACCGGCATGGACGTCCCGGTGCGCGCGCAGTGGCTCAGGACCCTGCTGTGCGAGCTGAACCGGCTGATGGCGCACCTGGTGTTCCTCGCGCCGCTGACGCGCGCCGGGACCGACGGGACCGAGGGCACCGCGGCGGCGCTGCGCGGTCGCGAAGCCGTGCAGGCGGTCATGGAGGAGGCGTCCGGCGGGCGCATCCACTTCATGGCCAACCGGATCGGCGGCCTGCGCGAGGACGTGCCCGCGGGGTGGACCGACCGGGTCGCGACCGCTCTGTCCACTGTGGACGTGGACGCCATCGAGGCGCACGCGGTGACCGACCGGCTCGCCGGGATCGGCGTCCTGCCGAGGGGTTCCGCGCTCGCGCTCGGCGTGACCGGACCGATCGGACGGGCGTCCGGCGTCGACCTGGACCTGCGGCGCGACGACCCGTCGGCGCCCTACCGCGACCTCGACGTGCGACCGGTCGTGCGGACCGGGGGCGACGCGCTGGCACGGGTCCGCTGCCTGGTGGACGAGGCGCGGCTGTCGATCGACCTCGCCACCCGGTGCCTGGAGCGGCTGCCGAGCGGGCCGGTGAACGTGCGGCTCCCCAAGGCCGTCAAGGCACCGGAGGGGTCGGTCTACACGTGGGTCGAGGCGCCGCTGGGCACCTCGGGCGTGCACCTGGCGTCCCGCGGCGAGAAGACCCCGTGGCGGCTGAAGCTGCGCACGCCGTCGTTCAACAACGTCCAGGCGCTGTCGGCGCTCCTGCCGGGGACGCGGGTCGCCGACCTCGCCGCGGTGCTGGGGTCGTTCGCGGTCGTGGTCGGCGACATCGACAAGTAGGCGGTCAGTCCTCTTCGCGCCGCCGACGGCGGCGGGGCGAGTCGGAGTTGCCCAGCGCGGCCAGGAGTTCGCTGACGGACTTGCCGTCGGCGTGCGCGCCCGCGGGGTCGTCCGGGTCGGGTGCGCTGCGGCGTCCCGGCTTCACGGGCTCGCCGCGACCCGTGCCGTACGCGCCGACGCCGTCCCACGGCGGGCGTTCCTTCACGGGCTCGCCGCGACCGGTCGAGTACACGCCGGTGCCCTCCCACTTGGGCGCGGGCCGCTCGTCGGCGCGCCTGCGGCCACCGGACTTCGGCTCGGCGGCGGGCGCGGCCCTCGGCGGCTCGGGGGTCTCGCGGTCGAACATGTCCGTGCGCTCCACCGGCGGGCGCGTGGCGCGGACGGGCTGCTTCGGCTTCGGCGGCACGGGCGTCTGCGCCACGGGCATCTGCGGCGCCTCGGGCCTGCGCGGCTCCTGGACCGGCTGGCCGAGGCGCACCTCCATCGAGTCGAACAGGTCGGACGGGTTCGCGCGCACGGTCGGCTGGTCGCGGCGGACCGGCGGCGGCGCGGGGGTGCGTTCCGGCTTGCGCTCGGGCTTCGGGGGCTTCGGCGGGTCCCGGCGGACCACGATCGGCGGCTGCTGGCGCTGCGGCTGGCGGGTCGGCTCGCGGCGCACGGGCTCGGTGTAGTTCGCGGCCGGGCGGACCGGTTCCTGGCGGGTGGGCTTGCGCTGGTCCGACACGACGCGCTCGATCAGCTCCGTGCGCTCGACGGCGGCTTCCGGAACGACCTTCTTGACGGTGGGCTTGCTGACGGTGGGCTTGCTCGGTCCGGCCGTGATGCCGCGGACCCGCTCGTTGCCCTCGGTGCTGATGATCTGCCGGTCGCCGATCGCCATGAGCCTCGACTGGTCGGACAGCGACCGCATCCGCGTCGACTCCGCCCGCAGCGCGACCCGCTCGACCAGCACCTCGCCACCCAGCAGCGCCTGGAGGTTCTCCCGCAGCGCCCGGAGTTCGTCCCTGAGCGCGTCCAGGTCGTCGCGCGACTCCTCCTGGATGCGCTTGCGCGACTCGGCCTCGATCTCCAGCTCGTACTCGCGGCGGGCGGCGACCTCGCGCTCCAGCTCCAACTCGTACACCGACTGGAGATCGGCCACCTCGTCCTCGCGGTCGGCCACCTGCCGCCGGTACCTCGCGGCCAGGAAGGCGCCCACGAGAGCCGCCCACAGCGCGGACACCACCGCCAGCCGCAGCCCGCGGGCGTCGTCGCTCAGCACCAGCAGGGCGGCGGCGGCCAGTGCCAGCGCCATCGCCGCTACGAGGAGGAGTCGCCCGGTGCCACGCCCGCGATCTTGTTGCTCGTCGCTCGGCGACGCGCCTCGGCCGGTCATGGGCCATACGGTACCTGGGAGTTATGCGACTGAGACCAATCTTGTCGTACCTAACTGTCCGTGCGGGTGGAGTGCGGCGTCTTGCAGCAGTGCTCCAGCCACAGCGCGGAGGCGATCAGCAGGGCCGCGCACACGACACCCACGATGGCGCTGACCATGTCGTTAGCGGCCGCGTCGAACTCCTCGCGCACCGGCAGGACGTAGATGAGGACACCGGCCCAACCGCCGAGCATGATCGCTCCCAAAAGTGAGGAAGCTTTCGCCAGTGCGACCGCGCGGGCCGCCGTGAGCGGCTCCACCGGCTTCGCGCCGGGCTTGCGGAGGATCCGGGCCCGCAGGGTGAAACCGAGGACCAGGTCGACCACGGCGATCACGAGCAGCGTCAGCCCGGCGAGCTTGGGCAGCGCCGCCAACGAGCTGTAGGCGAGACGGAGCAGCAGGTGCGCCAACAGGCCTGCGATGAGCCCGGCTGCCAGCAGATCACGGGCCTTGGTGAACCTCACCGCACCATCCTGGCACTTCGACGGCGATCGGGACGCTCGGCAACGGGCTGGAGGGGCGTCTCAGCTCCTCGGCTCACCGGGTGCCGCCGTTCGGCGCTCGGCGCGACTCACCCACGGGCACCCGCGGCGGCCAGCAGCGACCCCAGCGAGGCCACCGGGAACACGAGCACCGGGCCGTCGGGGTTCTTCGAGTCCCGGACCGCCACCCCCGCGGTCGGGAAGGCGAGTTCCACGCACTCGCTCCCACCTCCCCCGCTGTAGCTCGACTTCCGCCACACGAGCTCGGACATCCGCGCCTCCCCCTCGCTACATGCCGTCGGCCACCTCCGCGATCAGCTCGGCCGATTGGGAGTGGCTCAGCGCCACCCGTTGAAGGGCGGCGAAGTTCAGCGTATAGGGCTCCCGCCCCTTCGGAGACTCGATATATCGACCCCCGTTCAGGTGATCGAGGTAGACGACATCCTCGAAGTGCTCCTCGGCGAACGACAAGATGTTGAACGGGAAACCATGCGCCGGATAGGCGCCTGCCGACGCGGGGATCACCTGGAGCGCCACATGGCCCAACTCCCCCATCTTCAACAGATGAAGCAACTGGTCCTTCATGACCATCGGACCGCCGACCGGCTGCCGCAACATGGCTTCACCGATGATTGCATGCACACCCAAAGGACTCTTGTCGTCGAACAACCTTTTTTGGCGCTTGATTCGTGCTTCAACCTGGCGCAACGCCTTGTCCTCCGTCGGCCGGGGCACAAATGCCGTCGCCAGCGCGAACGCGTACTGCCGGGTCTGCAGGAGACCGGGCACGAGGTCCGTCTTGAACGTCCTGACCAGGATCGCCCCCGATTCGAGGGCCAGGTAGTCCCGCACGGCGTCCATCACCACGTCCGGCGGCAGCTCTTCCCACCAACCGGGGACGAGTGCGCGTTCCGCGGCCTCGTAGACGAGCGTGCGCTCCTTCTCCGGGACCTCGTAGATGAGACCGAGCGCCATCACGTCCGCGGGCTTGATCGGGTGGTGCGCGTTCTCGATCTTGCTCAGCTTCGCCTGCGAGAAGCCCGCCACCTTGCAGACGTCGGCACCGCTGCGACCCGTTTCCCAGCGCCACGCCGCAAGACTGCGGGCCACAAGTCTTTCCCGCACATTCGGCTTGTACGTGCTCATGGCGGAAATTGTAGGGAGGAATAGCCTTATTCGCCAATTTTTGTTTCGCGAATATCCAACGAAAGGTCCGTGCGCTTGCGTACACCTTCCACGCTGTAGCGGAGGTCGGCGATCGGCCCGAATCCCGGCAATACCGCATCGGGTGACACATCAAGCCAGGGAATCAACACCGTTGCTCGTTCGTGCGCGCCCGGATGGGGCAATAGCAACTCCGGATCACTCGAAAGGACGCCGTCGACCGTGACCACGTCGACGTCCAGCGTCCGAGGACCCCAGTGCTGATCGCGAACGCGGTGCGCGGCCCGTTCGAGCGATTGGCCGCGGCGCAGCCAGCCCCACTCGTCGACGCCGGGGGAATCGACGACCAGGACGGCGTTGAGGAAATCGGCCTGGTCCAGCACGCCCCACGGCGCCGTCTCGTACACCGGGGAGACGGCGACCAGGACGTCGGCGAACCCGTCGACGGCCGACTGGAGGTGCGCCAGGCGGTCGCCCAGGTTCGAGCCGATGGACAGGACCGCCCTAGTCATCCGCACCCCGGCGGGAGCGGCGGATCGTCACCGAGACGTCGGCGAAGGTCAGCGGGATCGGGGCGGACGGCTTGTGGACGGTGACCTCGACCGCGTGCAGCCGCTGGTCGGTCATCACCTCGTCGGCGATCCGGCCCGCGACGGACTCGATGAGGTCGTACGGCTCGCCCGCGACGATGGCGGCTGCGCTCTCGGCCAGCTCGCCGTAGTGCAGCGTCTCCGCCAGGTCGTCCGTGGCGGCCGCCCGGCCGAGGTCGAGCCACGCGGTGATGTCGACCAGGAAGTCCTGGCCGTCGCGCTTCTCGTGCTCGAACACGCCGTGGTGGCCCCGGACGCGAAGGCCGGTCAACGTGATCCGGTCGCTCATCCCCGCCTCCACGCGCGGGCCACGGCGACGGCGTCCAGCGACTTCTCCACGTCGTGCACGCGCACGCCCCAGACCCCGGCGAAGGCCGAGAGGGTCGAGACGGCGGCGGTGGCGTCCTCGCGGCCGTCCGGCTCGCGGCCACCCAGCAGCGAGCCCAGGAAGCGCTTGCGGGACGCGCCGATCAGGACCGGGAAGCCCAGCGCCAGCAACTCGTCCAGGCCGTGCAGCAACCGCCAGTTGTGCTCGGCCCGCTTCGCGAAGCCGAGACCGGGGTCGAGGATGATGTTGTCCTCCCGCACACCGGCCGCCAGCGCGGCGTCCACGCGGGCCAGCAGCTCGTCGCGGACCTCCCGCACCACGTCGGCGTAGGTGGCCAGCGAGTCCATCTCGCGGCTCAGGCCGCGCCAGTGCATGAGGATCCACGGCACGCCGCTCTCGGCGGCCACCTTGGCCATGTTCGGGTCGGCCAGGCCGCCGGAGACGTCGTTGATGATCGTCGCGCCCGCCTCGACCGCCGCGAGGGCGACCTCGGCGCGGCTCGTGTCCACGCTCACCGGCACGCCCTCCGCGACCAGCGAGCTGATCACCGGGGTCACGCGGGCCGACTCGACGGCCGCGGCGACGCGCTCGGCGCCGGGACGGGTCGACTCGCCGCCGACGTCCACCAGGTCCGCGCCCCTGCGGTGCATGGCCACGCCGTGCGAGACGGCGTGGCTGTGGTCGAGGTAGCGGCCCCCGTCGGAGAAGGAGTCCGGCGTGACGTTGAGGACGCCCATCACGACGCAGTGGCCGGGGTCGGGCACGCTCACCTGAGGCGCCCGTTGATCAGGCTGATCGCCTCGGAACGCGAGGACGCGGAGCTGCGCAGAATCCCCCGCACGGCCGAGGTCGTGGTGCGCGAACCGGGCTTGCGAACGCCCCTCATGCCCATGCACAGGTGCTCGGCCTCCACGACGACGATCACGCCGCGCGGTTCCAGCCTGCGCACCAGCGCGTCGGCGACCTGCGAGGTCAGGCGTTCCTGGACCTGCGGGCGCTTGGCGTACAGGTCGACCAGCCTGGCCAGCTTCGACAGGCCGGTCACCCGCCCGTGCTCGTTCGGGATGTAGCCGACGTGGGCCACGCCGTGGAACGGCAGGAGGTGGTGCTCGCAGAAGCTGTACATGGGGATGTCCGTGACCAGGACGAGTTCCTCGTGGCTCTCGTCGAAGGTCTTCGCGAGCACGCTGTCCGGCTCGGTGTACAGGCCGGCGAACAGCTCCCGGTACGCACGGGCCACGCGGCCGGGCGTGTCGCGCAGGCCCTCGCGCTCCGGGTCCTCACCGCAGGCGATCAGCAGCTCGCGGACGGCGTTCTCGGCGCGGGCGAAGTCGAACACGCGCCGCGCGACGCCGGCCTCCCCATTGCTGGAGAGGCCGGCGTCGTCGTCGAGGTCGATCTCGGTCACTTGCGGTTGTCCGGGTCCGTGTCGAACGACCTCTTGCCCGCCTCGGCCTCGGTCTGCTGCTCCTGCGGAGCGGGGGACCACGAACCGGACGGCTGGCCGCCGGGGACCGTGGCCGGGGTCCAGCCGGGGGGCGCGCCGTAGTTCGGCGGACCCGCCTGGTTGACCGGCTGCGGCTGGTAGCCGTTCGGGGCACCGCCGTTGGGCACCGCCGGGGGCGGGTCCTGCGGACGGTCGCCGCCGAGCGGCGGCGGCTCCTCGTCGAGGGTGTCCTCGACGACGGGCGGCCACGGCTCGCCGCGCTCCTTGGCCAGCTCACCGGGGGTCTTGACCGGCGGGATGTCCGAGGGCGTGCGGTCGCCGAAGTCGTTGAACTGGGTGATCCTCGGCCGCTTCTCGACCCGCGCGAAGACCCGCTCCAGGTCCTTCTGGTGCAGGGTCTCCTTCTCGATCAGTTCGAGCGTGAGGTCGTCCAGCACGTCGCGGTAGGTGTTGAGCACCTCGTACGCCTCGGTGTGGGCGGCCTCGATGAGCTTGCGGACCTCCTCGTCGATCTCGTGCGCGACCTCGAGCGAGTAGTCGGACTGGCGGCCCGCGGTGCGGCCGAGGAAGGGCTCGCCCTGCTCCTGGCCGTACTTCACGGCGCCGAGCTTGGCGCTCATGCCGTACTCGGTGACCATCGCGCGGGCGATCTTGGTCGCCTGCTCGATGTCGTTGCTCGCACCCGTGGTCGGCTCGTGGAAGACCAGCTCCTCGGCGGACCGGCCGCCGAGCGCGAACACCAGCCTGGCGATCATCTCGGACCTGGTCATCAGGTCCTTGTCCTCCTCGGGCACGGAGAGGGTGTGACCACCCGT
The DNA here is from genome assembly GCF_057122925.1 of Umezawaea sp. NCBI lineage: Bacteria > Bacillati > Actinomycetota > Actinomycetes > Pseudonocardiales > Pseudonocardiaceae > Umezawaea > Umezawaea sp. The sequence continues at coordinate 22,082 of NZ_DBNGPQ010000059.1, forward strand.
CCGGCCGCGGGCGAGGATCGTGACCTTGTAGACCGGGTCGATGTCCGGCATGGCCCACGCGGCCAGGGCGTGCCCGGCCTCGTGGTACGCGGTGATCTTCTTCTCCTTCTCGGAGATGATCCGGCTCTTGCGGGCCGGACCGCCGATCACGCGGTCCACCGACTCCTCGAGCGCACCGGCCGTGATGACGTGGCCGTTCTGCCTCGCGGTGAGCAGCGCTGCCTCGTTGATGACGTTCGCGAGGTCGGCGCCGGAGAACCCGACGGTGCGCTTCGCGAGGCCGTCGAGGTCCGCGTCCGCGGCCAGCGGCTTGCCCTTCGAGTGCACCCGGAGGATCTGCTTGCGGCCCTTCAGGTCCGGTGCGGACACCGGGATCTGGCGGTCGAAGCGGCCGGGGCGCAGCAGCGCGGGGTCGAGGATGTCGGGGCGGTTGGTGGCGGCGATGAGGATGATGCCGCCGCGGCTGTCGAACCCGTCCATCTCGACGAGCAGCTGGTTGAGCGTCTGCTCGCGCTCGTCGTGCCCGCCGCCGAGCCCGGCGCCGCGGTGGCGGCCGACGGCGTCGATCTCGTCGACGAAGATGATCGCGGGCGCGTTCTGCTTCGCCTGCTCGAACAGG